>CABPZV010000227.1 GCA_902462015.1 uncultured Eubacteriales bacterium
GCGGCGGAATGGAGATTATTATGAAACGTTCGGAAATCAATAAAATTATTTTGGATGCTCTTGATTTTGCAGACGAAATGGGATTCAAGCTGCCTCCGTTTGCAAGGTGGACGCCTGAAGAGTGGGCAAAAGTCGCTGATAACGAAGAATACGATGAGATTCGTGACAATATGCTCGGTTGGGATATTACCGATTTTGGCAGCGGAGATTATCACAAAATCGGGTTGCTTATGTTTACGATACGCAACGGCAACTATGGTATAGATAAGTATACCAAACCGTATGCTGAAAAAATGCTGATAACTGAAGAAAATCAGGTAACTCCGTATCATTTTCACCGCCTGAAAATGGAGGACATAATTAATCGCGGAGGCGCGGATCTTATAGTTCAGATATACAATGCGAACAAAGATGAAAAATTTGCAGATACACCTGTACATATCAGCATGGACGGCCGCAATTTCATGATGCCTGCCGGCAGTAAAATTCGCGTGAAGCCAGGAGAGAGCATTACGCTTCTTCCCGGAAGCTATCATTGCTTCTGGGCTGAAGGCGGTAAGGTTTTGCTTGGAGAGGTATCAAAAGTAAACGACGATCGTATTGACAACCGTTTCTATGAAAAGACCGGACGTTTTCCGAAGATCGAAGAAGATGAAAAACCAGTTACGCTTCTGTCAATGGATTACAGCGAGGGCTGCAAGTAAATTTATATGTTTTTAAATCGTTTCACGGTAATATTGCTTAAACACAGTATTACCGTGAATTATTAGTTTACTTTTTCCCGACAGGTTTTTATGTTATATTTGAATTTTTTTAAGAACAGTAAGCAGATCATCCCACTTTTTTATGTGCAGATGCTTGCATGAAGGGACGCCTTCTTTTTCTTTGTCGCGGTAAGGGCAGTCGATTTCACTGTCATACCATACTGGGAATAATCCGGCGGTATCTGCTCCCTCTATATCAGCACAGGGATTATCTCCGCAGAACCATACCTTTTCCGGTGTCAGATTTGCCTTACTCAGCGCGAGTTTGAATATAAGCGGATTTGGCTTGCGAAATACATAGTCACCTGAAGTAATTACAAATTCTATGTTATTGTCGGGTATAAGACGATTAAGCCGTTCTTTAAGCGCTCCGCATGACATTGTGAGGTTGCTGACAACCGCAGTTCTGATTCCGAGATGCTTGAGCTCTGAAAGCAGTTTGTCCGATTCCGGCATTATTTTGCCGGGAGTTTCTCCATTCCAATAGATAATTTCTGCCGCTTCAAAAGTTACAGATAATTTAATCGAGAGCAGTTCGGATAAAAAGCGTGCTGTGCTTTTCCATGTTACGTCATACCCCTGGCTCTTTATTTGGGGAAGATCCTTTTTAATTAGGCTGTCAACATACGTCATTATGTTATCAACGGTATATTTATGTGGATTTTGACTGACATATTTCATCAGGGCAATAATACCGTTTTTTGGATTCCATCCAGGTTCCTGAAGCAGTGTATGTCCGTAATCAAACATTATCATTTCCGGCCGTTTGAGCTTTGCGGCAGGTATTCTTTCAACGTCTTTGATTTTTGTCACTTTTTTTCCTTTCAAAAGTATTTGTTTTCACTTCTCATTGTACCATTTTCTCGGCATATTTGCAAGCAGATAATATTTTATGAATGTAGGAATTTGCAATTATATTTTGTTCAAAAAGTACTTGAAATTTGAAATAAAGTGTGATAAAATATCAAAAGCCTATTAAATTAAAAAAGGCAGTTATTAAAAAAAGAAAGGTATTGATACTATGTCCAAAATAACTAAAGCGCTATCATTTATTACTGCAGGTGTGATATCTCTGTCAATGGCTGTTCCATGCGCCGCTGCATATGACAAAGATATAACTGTCGATCCCTTGTTTGTATACGGTGATATAAACAACGACGGGGCATGCAATTCACGCGACCTCGTGAGAATTATGAAGTATATAGCAGGCGGAAACAATGAAACCGCTTCTTACGCTGACCTTAATTCAGACATGTCGGTTAATGCTAAGGATCTTGTCAGACTTATGAAGGTTATTGCAAAAACAGCAGATATTCCGGAGATTGGAAATCCCTTTTCTGACTTTGCCGATGAGAATCTGATGAATGCTTTGCCTGAGTCTGTGTCAGATACTCCTGTAACTGATGTGACGGCTGCTGAAGCGTTTTCAAAAGCTGACAAAGCATTGGAAGAAGCGGCTTCTGTAAGCGCAAGAGCAGAATTTAATATTAATATAACGGCAGCAGACGAGAGTATATCCGCGAACGGTTATGTATCGGCTGATGTCAACCGCGATGAAACCGGCGCAGCTGACGAGGCGGAGATATATGCTTATATTGCTTTCCCGGAAATTGGTGATTACCTTGTAAGCCTTGTGCTTCGTGACGGATATGTGTATTTTAATCTGAATAATGACAATGCAAATCAAACATTAAGTGTTAATAAGGCTTATTTAGACAGATTTTTATCTGACGGTGAATCTGCCGAAGCTGACAAAATTGCTGAATACATAACAGCTGCGGTTTATTCTTTTGAAAACGAAAACGGAACGGGTTATAACGCTGTTTACAATGCGGACCTTGAGAAGGTGAACGCACTTATTCTCCAATTTATCGAAACCGAGCTTGGAGAGCTTATTCAGACTCAAAATCCTGCAGATTTGTTTAAACTCAGCGCTTTAGAATTTTCTGCTGCAGTATCTGATGACGGTGCTTATATCGGCGGAACCTTTAACGGCGGATTTGAGATGAATATTCCAGACGAAACTGAAGATGTAAAATTGGCAGTTACAGCAGACGCCAAGCTAATTTTGAATACCTCGGACGAGAAGATTGTATTTGGTAACTCATATAATATTTATGACCCAATTTGTGTTGATGAAATCATCATGTATATAGATCTTTCATCGCTTTATGACGAAAATGGAAATCCTGTTGAAAACTTTGACGAGCTTTATACTGAGCTTTGTGGAGTATACGGTCAGGATGTGGTTGATGGATTTATCAGTATTAATGTAGGTTGATTTTTAAATCTGAGAAATTTTGAGTTGCTTAGGTTATAACTTAGGCAAGATGTCC
>CABPZV010000228.1 GCA_902462015.1 uncultured Eubacteriales bacterium
CTGCCGCCCTAATGGCGGGACATCTTGCCTAAGTTATATGTTTCTCCTGTATAGAATTGATGCAATATTTTTGCGGCAGTGAGGTGCGAAATCGGAATCATGCCGCTGTAATTTAAATAACCTTATTTAATTATAATTTATTAGTCTTTTTTCGTCAATATATCTGTTGATTTTTTTTGTAAAATCTTGTATAATCTAATATATAGTTAAGGGTAAATTCCGCAGAAAACTTATGTCCGGCTTAGCCTTTAATAATAAAAAATGACATCGTCGCGCCGTGAGCAATTGCGGCTATGAAGCATATGATGTTTAATAAGGGTAATAAGTCCGTCATGTGGCATTTCTGTGGTTGGTGTACGGGATACCGCCGCCGAAAGAAGTAAGTGTCTTCGCTTTAGAGCTGAACGTCTAAAAAGCTGAACGTCTAAAAAGCCGAACGCCTAAAAGGTCGAACGCCTATTAGCCGGTGACTTATCAGGCGGAGACATTTGCTTTTAGTTATAGTTTGGAAAGGTAAATATATGACTGACTTCACTGAGAGTATAGAAAATAGCGGCATGAGCCTGCAGAAAAGATATACGTGTTCAAAACGCAGAATTTTTGAAAGAATATATTCAGCTCTGAACCGGGAGCAGCGAGAGGCTGTATTTACCGTTCGCGGACCGCTTCTTGTACTTGCCGGTGCCGGGAGCGGAAAGACAACGGTGCTTACTCAGAGAATAGCCTTTATTATTAAGTATGGAAACGCATATTATTCTGAGGCTCCGGAGGAGCTTCACGAGTCATATGTCCGGAGGCTTGAAGAACTTGCATCGGATGAAGCGATAGGTGCTGAAGCTCTTGAAGATGCGGCGCATACTTTTGTATCGGGAGCATGTCCTGCGTGGGCAATTCTTGCAATAACATTTACGAATAAAGCTGCGGATGAAATGAAGTCAAGACTCGGCCGGCTCCTTAATAAGGATTCCGATGACGGTGCAGACAGAGAAAGTGAAGTTACTGCAGGAACATTTCACTCGATATGTCTTCGTATTCTCCGCAAATATCATGAGGCTGCGGGCTATGCTTCGTCATTTACAATCTACGATACTGATGACACAAAGAAAGCGATTCAGGCTTGCATGAAGGAGCTTTCTATAGACGAGAAAACTCTTGCAATAAGAGCTGTTCAGAATGCGATCAGCCGCGCTAAGGACAGATTGATCGAACCGCAGCAGTTTGCCGCCGAGGCAGGGTGCGATTATACGCTTGAAAGAATAGCCAAAATATATGAATGTTATCAAAAGCGGCTGAAAGCCGGAAACGCGCTTGATTTTGACGACATAATTATGCAGACGGTAAAGCTTCTCAGAGACAATGACGAAATCCGTGAATATTATCAGCGCAGATATAAATATGTCTGTGTTGATGAGTATCAGGACACAAACAAAGCTCAGTTTGAGCTGATAAAACTGATTTCCGGAGGATATCGGAATATCATGGTTGTTGGTGACGATGATCAGAGCATTTATAAATTCCGCGGTGCGCGCATTGAAAATATATTGAGCTTTGAGAAAAACTACGAGGGTGCGCATATAATCCGGCTTGAGGAAAATTATCGTTCAGTCGGAAATATTTTGGACGCTGCAAATGCAGTCATTTCTCATAATGCAGGAAGAATGGGCAAGACTCTCAGAACTGAAAGGGAAAGCGGAGAAAAAATCAAAATTAAGCGGCTGGAAAATCAGAATGAAGAAGCACGCTATATTATTAATAAAATCAGCGAGCTGGCACAGAGAGAAGAGAGAAAATTTAGTGATTTTGCCGTTCTTTACCGCGTAAATGCACAGTCAAATAATCTTGAAAACACTTTTGCGAGAAGCGGAATACCTTACCGTATACTTGGCGGGATGCGCTTTTTTGAGCGTAAGGAGGTCAAGGATATTCTTGCTTATCTTTGCGTTGTGAATAATACGTCGGACGATCTGAGGCTTAAGAGAATAATAAATGAGCCGAGGCGTAAAATTGGAGAGACCACAGTAAATACTGTCGAGCGTTTGGCTGCCGCGCAGGGATGCTCGATGTTTGACATTATGAGCCGGGCGCATGACTATTTGGTTCTTGCCAAAACTGCATCTAAGCTTTTGGATTTTGTTTCGATAATTAATACGCTTCGCTCCATAGCAGAAACGGAGCGGCTTTCTGTTTTAGTTGAAAATACTATAGAGCGTACGGGCTACAGAAACATGATTTTGATGATGGGAGATTCAGAGCTTGACAGGCTTGAAAATATACAAGAGCTTGTTTCGACAGCTGTAGATTATGAGACTCGGATAGAAGCGGCCGAGGGTGACGAAGGGCCGACTCTTACCGGATTCCTTGAAGAGATTGCTCTGGTTGCCGATATCGACAATTACGATTCCTCGGCCGATGCAGTTTCACTGATGACGATACACAGTGCAAAGGGTCTGGAGTTTCCGGTAGTGTTTCTTCCGGGCTTCGAGGATGGAATTTTTCCGGGAATTCAGTCTATGGCTGAGGATGAGAATTTAGAGGAAGAGCGGCGGCTCGCATATGTTGCGATAACGCGAGCAAAGGACAGGATATACATTTCTCATGTCAGGGAGCGGCTTTTGTATGGACGAACTTCGCACAATCAGATCTCACGTTTTGTGGCGGAAATTCCAGAAGAGCTTACTGATAGCGAGCAGCTTATACATAAAAGTGAATCTGATGATTTTATGAGGAGAGAGCGCCGTGCAAGGAGAAGAACGATAATTTCTGATGAGTTGAAGCAGAAAGGAGCTAATAATTTCAGGGATTCAGGCGGCAGCAGGTTTGCTCCCGGCGATTGTGTAGAACATTCTTCATTCGGATGCGGTCAGGTGATATCTGCGACTCCGATTGCGTCGGATATGCTATATGAAATTATCTTTGACGATGTCGGCACAAAGAAGCTTATGGGCGCTTATGCTCATTTGAAAAAGGTGTAACTTGCTGCATATATAACCTAACGCAGATGTCCCCCGCCTTCTAAGGCGGTCGCCTCCTAAGGCGGCGGGTTCCACTTCAAGGTTTCAGTGGGAGTTATAATCTCCCACTGAAACCCTGAGGAGCTAAC
>CABPZV010000229.1 GCA_902462015.1 uncultured Eubacteriales bacterium
AGCTTGACTTTGAGACGGCGGTTTTATTGTTTGCGGAAGGCGTCAAAGCAGGCGCAGCCGCAGGAGCCGATCTTATTATAATCGAGACTATGAGCGACTGCCTTGAAACTAAGGCGGCGGTTCTTGCAGCTAAGGAAAACAGTGATTTACCTGTATTTGTGACAAACGCTTATGATTCATCCCATAAGCTTATGACGGGAGCCTCTCCGAAGGCGATGATTGCAATGCTTGAGGGACTTCATGCTGACGCCATCGGGATAAATTGTTCGCTCGGTCCGGAGCAGATGCTTCCCGTTATAGATGAGCTTGTAAAATATTCCTCTGTACCGATCATTGTACAGCCGAATGCAGGTATTCCCAGAACGGCCGGCGGGAGAACCGTTTATGATGTTGACGCAGAAGCCTTTTCGGATGTGATGTTGAAAATTGCAGAACGTGGAGTATCGGTTCTCGGCGGATGCTGTGGTACAACTCCTGACTATATCCGTCTTACGGCCGAAAAAACACGCCGTATTCCGTATCTGCCTCCCGAGCCTAAGAATGAAACTCTTGTATCGTCCTACACTCATGCGCTGGAAATAGGGAACTCTCCGGTTCTGATAGGCGAAAGAATTAATCCGACAGGAAAAAAGCGTTTTAAACAGGCGCTTTGTGAATCGGATATTGATTATATACTTGGGGTAGGAATTACAGAAGAGGAGCAGGGCGCTCATATTCTTGACGTAAATGTCGGCTTGCCGGAAATCGATGAGGCTGATATGCTTACCCGCGTTATGACATCCCTGCAGGCTGTTACGGCTCTTCCGCTGCAAATCGACACTGTAGATCCAGAAGCTATGGAGCGTGCGCTTCGCCTTTATAACGGAAAAGCCATGATAAACTCTGTAAATGGAAAGGAAGAAAGTCTTAAAACAGTTCTGCCGATTGCGGCAAAGTATGGAGGCGTTCTTGTTGCTCTGACGCTTGACGAACGCGGTATTCCAGATACTGCGGAGGAAAGGCTGCAGATAGCCGAAAAAATTGTCGCGCGCGCCGCGGAGTACGGAATTGCTAAAAAGGACATTGTTGCCGACCCTTTGGCAATGACAGTTTCGGCAAATCCTGACAGTGCAAATACGACGCTTCGGACTGTCAGACTTATTAAGGAAAGGCTCGGAATAAAGGTAAGTCTTGGTGTATCAAATATTTCTTTCGGACTTCCGCAGCGTGAGCTTATAAATTCCGCCTTTTTCCTGATGGCACTTGAAAATGGTCTTGACTGTGCGATTTTGAATCCTGCATCGGCTGAAATGATGAAAAGTTATTACACGTATCTGGCGCTTACCGGACGTGATGAAATGTGCGGACGTTACATTGAGTTTTCCGAAAAATATCAATGCGGCAGTAATACGGTTGTTAATAATACGGCATCTGTAAGTGAGAAGAAAACAGACTCCGGTCTCAGACACTGTATCGAGAAAGGCCTTGCCGAAGCCGGAGTTCAGGCTGCCGAACAGCTTTTGGAACACGAAAGTCCGACTACAGTTATAGACCGTGAGATAATTCCGGCGCTTGACGAGGTCGGCCGGGGCTTTGAGCAGAAAACGGTGTACTTGCCTCAGCTGCTTATGAGCGCTGAAGCGGCTAAAGCAGCGTTTGAAGTTGTGAGATCAAAGCTTACTCAGGACAGTGCTAAGCGCGGAGATAAGGTAGTTCTTGCAACAGTTAAGGGAGACATTCATGACATTGGCAAAAACATTGTTAAAGTTCTACTGGAAAACTATGGCTTTGATGTTATAGACCTCGGAAGAGATGTTCCTCCGGAAAAGGTTTATGAAGCTGTTATGCAAAGCGGCGCAAGGCTTGTTGGGCTCAGCGCGCTTATGACGACTACGGTTCCTGCGATGGAGGAGACTGTAAGGCTTGTTCATGAAAAGTGTCCGGGCGTTAAAACTGTTGTGGGGGGAGCGGTACTGACACAGGAATATGCTGATATGATCGGCGCTGATTTCTACTCAAAAGATGCGATGCAGACGGTCCGCTGTGCTGAAAAAATATACTCGGACTCTCAGCCGTCTGTTTTGTAAATTTCAATTAGCAAAATTGAGAGGGCTTCGATACAACTGATGTAACGAAGCCCTTATTGACGTGAATATTTTATGATGTTTCTCTTATCCCTCTTTTTCAAATTCTTTTGCTGTCTCATTTAACAGACGCCGTATTTTCAGGTTTTGAGGACATGCGTTTTCACAGCTTCCGCAGCCGATGCAGGAGGAAGCCTTTCCGTGTCCGCCGGAGGTATTGACTGAATAATAGTAATCGCTGTTCCAGTTTTGATATTGGCGTTTCGACGAGAGACATGCCAGAAGCTCCGGAATTTTTATTTTTTGGGGACATACAGGAGCGCAGTAATGACAGGCGGTGCAGCCAGTATCATATTCTGATGCGAGTATTTGGGCAGCCTTTTGTACGGCAATTTTTTCATTTTCAGAAAGCGGTACAAAATTTTTCATATTTCCGATATTATCTCTGAGCTGCTCCAGATTGCTCATTCCCGAGAGTACCATGGCAATCCCGTCATGCGATGCGGCAAATCTGACGGCATATGAAGCCGGACTGCCGTTCCCGGCTTCCGAAAGTATCTTTTCTGCGTCATGCGGAAGCTTAGCAAGCTTGCCTCCTTTTACAGGCTCCATAACTATTACTGGTTTGTTATACTTTACACAGGTTTGCCATACGGCGCGGCTCTGTATTCCAGCGTCTTCATAATCACGGTAATTAAATTGAATCTGTACGGTCTCGATTTCAGGATGTGCTGTCAGAATTTCTTCTAATAGCTCCGGAGTATCGTGATAGCTTATTCCTATATGGCGTATTTTTCCTTCGCTGCGAAGCTTCTTTACGATTTCAAACGCATTTGCGTCCAAGAATTTTTTATAGTTTTTTCCGGATATCGCATGCATCAGATAGAGGTCAAAATATGATACACCGCAGGCTTCAAGCTGACTTTCAAACAGTGGTATAATGTCTTTTTGGCAGGTGAAAAACTCGCCGGACAGCTTGTCGGTTAAAAAATAATTATCC
>CABPZV010000230.1 GCA_902462015.1 uncultured Eubacteriales bacterium
CTTAATTCTGACCGGCGTTGTCCCTGAAGGAATTGTTATAGAACCCGATGTAACAAACGGAACTGCTCCGTTCCTGCCGAGAATCGTATTTGTAGTTTCACCTCCGACGCCCATATTTATAACCGGTATCGATATTTTATAATCCTCCGGGTTTACAAGCGCTTTTGCCTCGTCGGAAAGAGACGCAAGAGGATCGTATACCAAGCATATCGCGTCATTTATAGAATTTTGAAGAGATTTCGGATAAGTCATTGCATTACCGCCGGGACCGGAAGTAAGCGAATCACCCCAGCATACAATACCAGGAAGTCTGTTTGCTATAACAGAAAGCGTATTTAAATATTTATCGTTAAGCGCCTTTATTTCAACTTCTGGGGTATCAGGAACAGGTGAATCCGTAACAACGCCGGAAGTATCGTCAGTAACAGGTGCATCCGATGTATCAAGTACATCTGACGTAATGCCAGGGTCGGAAGAATCTGTGCTATCTGTACCTCCGCTTGCAATATATTTCATAAGTCTAATAAGATCAACGCTGTTTGCCTTTCCATCGCCGTTATTATCATAAGAGCCCGATTCAATATCAGTTCTTCCATCGGCAATAAACCTCATCATCGCAACAATATCATGAGCATTGATCTTACCGTCACGGTTTACGTCATACCGAACGGATTCAGACGGTACCGAGTCGACTGCATAGACAGAAACATTTGCAGCGGCGCAAAGCAACGCCGCAAGAATCAATCTTCTTTTTTTCATTATAGACAATTCTCCAATCTGCCGCTGCTTAGCGACACAACAACATACGTAAAGATTACATTATCATAATATCACATGCCGTTTTTTTTGTCAAGTGATGCAAGCCAAAAAGACCTGCTTAGCATAAACCTGATAGCAGTTATAAATAACTTAGGCAAGAATGTTCCGCCATTAAGACTGCCGCCTTAATGGCGGTCGCCTCTTAAGGCGGTGGCCTCTAAGGCGGCGGGGGACATTCACCATTCAGCGGGAGATACAATCTCCTACTGAATGGTTGCCGCCTTGAATGACGAGGCGACCCCCTTATTAAATAATGCCGAAGAATCAATTTGAAGCAGATTCTTTCGGCATTAAGTCAGTATTTACAGTTAAAAATTACTTTTTTGGATGACAGGAGCAATTAGACGGGCACCCCGCACAGCTCCCTCCGCAGGAAGACTTTCCCTTCTTTTTATCACGAACCATTTTTGCAATCACCATTCCCACAATCGCTGCAAGTACAATACCTATTATAATTGTAGAAATATTTGAATATATAAAATCAATCATATTTATGACCATACCTTTCGTATATACTCAAATTTGGGACAGGTTAAAACTTTCGTAATTTACCGGTCTTTTTGGCCGGCAAGGCACAGAACTTTGATGTATCTGGAGAACACAGTGTGAAAGTTTTTCTTTCACACTGTACACATATATCTTTCCGGACATAAAAATTGAGTAAAAAACACATGTCAGGAATTTTTAAACACGAATTTTTTCGGTTAATTTTGAAGCTTCTTTATAAGGCTTTACAAGCATAAATATTATAAACGCAAGTACAAGCAGCGCGCAGAGAAGTCCGACAGCATTGAGTCCACCTGTAAACACGGAACCAATCTGATAAACCATAAGCGATACCGCATATGCAAACACACACTGATAACCTATTGCAAAAAACGTCCACTTTGCCGAATTCATCTCACGCTTTATTGCTCCGATCGCTGCGAAGCACGGTGCACAGAGCAGATTGAAGCAAAGGAACGAATATGCGGCAAGCCTTGTCATTCCCTCAAAATCAAGGACTCCGAATACACCGACAACCTCTTCTTTAGCAACAAGTCCCATGATTGTAGCAATTGTAGCCTTGATATTTCCAAATCCAAGAGGAGCAAAAATCCAGCATATAGCACCACCGATTATTCCAAGAATACTGCTTTCAAGTTCCATATCCGGATCAAATGCAAACGCACCGTCAATTACACCAAAGCATGAGCCCGCCCAAATTACGATCGATGACAAAAGTATTATAGTTCCAGCTTTCTTTATAAAAGAAGAAGCACGTTCCCACATAGAGCGAAGCACATTGCCGACTGTCGGAAGATGATATGCGGGCAGTTCCATTACAAACGGAGCCGGATCACCGGAAAACATTTTTGTCTTTTTAAGCATTATGCCTGAAATTATAATTGCCGCAATTCCAACAAAATATGCGGACGGACCAACCCACCAGGCACCGTCAAACAGAGCCGCGGCAATTAGCGCAATAATAGGAAGCTTTGCTCCGCAGGGAATAAATGTAGTAGTCATAATTGTCATTCGACGGTCCCGCTCGTTTTCAATCGTACGGGAAGCCATAATTCCCGGAACGCCGCAGCCCGTACCAATAAGCATCGGAATAAACGATTTTCCTGACAGACCGAATTTTCTGAAAACGCGGTCGAGAACAAACGCAATACGCGACATATAACCGCAAGCTTCAAGAAACGCAAGAAGTATAAATAGCACAAGCATCTGGGGGACGAAGCCGAGAACTGCTCCAACACCGGCGACAATACCGTTAAGAATTAATCCCTTCAGCCAATCGGCACAGTTTACAGCGTCGAGTCCGTTTTCAATAAAGACCGGTATTCCAGGAATCCAGATACCGTAATCTGCAGGATCCGGAATTCCTTCTACATCATCACCTAATGCAGCATCATATATTTCTGATACATCGTATCCTTCCTCAATCAAAGAATCGGCATACGAACCGTATGCTCCGTCAAATGCACCATAGTCCTCATCAGCAATAGCATCGGCGATATCAGAAGCTCCTATGACTTCAGCTTCAGCAGCCGAATTTACAATGGAAAGAAATTCATCTGTCCAGACATTTTCAGCCGCATAATCGGCCATTGCATCATCATAAGCGGAAGAACCGATTCCAAATAAGTGCCAGCCATCGCCGAATACACCGTCGTTCGCCCAGTCTGTTGCAATTGTACCGACTGTCGAAACAGAAATGTAGTAAACAAGAAACATAATTACTGCAAAAATCGGAA
>CABPZV010000231.1 GCA_902462015.1 uncultured Eubacteriales bacterium
CTAATAATAAGGTGCTCCGTCGAATGATTCAATAAAGCGCAAAGCGCCGTTATGCATTATCAAAATTAAACTTGTCCGTCAGATTTTTCAACTGACTGTCATCTATATATTTATATGGCACTCTCTTTAAAATAATTCCTGAATAAGCCGGAAGATCAAAGCGTAAAATACGCTTCTTCGTTCGTTTTCCTTCCTGTACATATTCAACATATTCGGTTTTTAAAATTTTCTTATCAAGAACATTTTTCCCGCCAAAAGAATAGTCGTCCGAATTTAACATAACGCCAAATTTGCCCGCCATTTCAAGCTGAAATTCATAATTTTTTCTGTCAACCGGAGAAAAATTTACTACTACGATGATCGCCTTTCCCTGTATGTTAAATCTCTTATAAATTACTACATTATCCGTAGCTCTGTCAGCCTCTATCCATTGAAAACCATCCCATGAATCATCAATTTCCCAGAGTTCAGAATGAAGTCTGTAAAAATGATTAAGAGTTCTGACGAAACGCTGCATTTCACAATGACGCGGATATTTTAGTATAAACCATTCGAGCTCGTTTTTATAATCCCATTCCCTGAACTGTGCAAATTCAGTTCCCATAAACATAAGCTTTTTTCCAGGCATTGTCATCATAAAAATCAGATATGCACGCATCATACTGAATTTTTCATCATAACTTCCGTACATCTTATTAATCAGAGATTTTTTTCCGTGAACAACCTCATCATGAGAAACGGGAAGCACATAATTTTCAAAAAAAGCATACATCATTGGAAAAGTCAGAGCTGAATGGTGAAACTGACGGTAAATCGGGTCTAACTGAACGTAATCGAACATGTCGTTTGCAAATCCCATGTTCCATTTAAAGTTAAATCCAAGACCTCCTTTATCTACAGGCTTTGTAACCATAGGCCATGATGTAGACTCCTCCGCTATCATTAACACATCGGGAAATTCGGCAAACACTGCGCAATTTAGACTTTTGAAAAATTCGGCAGCAACATAATTGCGGTTGTTTCCTTCAGAGTTCGGAACCCACTCTCCGGGTTTCCTGTCATAATCAAGGTATAGCATCGATGCCACAGCATCTATACGAAGCCCGTCTATATGATATTTCCGAAACCAAAAAAGCGCGTTTGATATCAGAAAGCTCCGAACCTCTTCTCTGCCCACGTCGAAACACCTTGTTCCCCAGCCCTCATGCTCCATTCTGGACTTATCCTGATATTCATAAAGCGGTTCTCCGTCAAACTCATACAAACCGTGAGCGTCCTTAGGAAAATGGGCAGGAACCCAGTCAAGGATAACTCCGATTTCATACTTATGAAGAATATCGACAAAACAAGCAAAATCCTCTGGTGACCCAAATCTTGAAGTCGGAGCATAATATCCACATATCTGGTATCCCCATGAACCATCGAACGGATGCTCCATTATCGGAAGAAGCTCTACGTGGGTATATCCCATTGCTTTGAGATACTGAGCAAGCTCCAGAGCTATATCCCGGTAGTTCAGATAATGTCTGCCGTCCTCCGTACTGCTTTTATCTTTTGTTCTCCACGATCCGAGATGCATTTCATATATATTCATGGGCGCAGAATAAAAATGGGTTTTCGCGCATTTAGAATTTCCAGAAAATAATTTCCAACGGTTCTTCATCCATTTTGCATCGTGAAACTCAATCCCGTCGATGTTTTTGATTACAGACGCCGTTTCAGTAAGCGTCTGTGAACAGAAAGCATACGGATCAGATTTCAGACATACACCGCTTCTGCTCTTTATCAAAAATTTATAATACGTTCCTTCAAAATTATTTCTGTCAGCGAAATCAGCCTCCCATAAACCGCCGGATATTTTATGCATCTGTATTCCCTCTGTCCATGAGGAAAAGTCCCCGACAACTCTTACCTCGTACGCACGCGGTGCCCATACTCTGAAAACATAGTTATATAATCCTTCAGATTCATCATACGTGAAGTGACATCCGAGTAGATCGTATGCATAATAATTCGCTCCCTGGTGAAACAGATGTACAGCTTTTTCAACGTCAAGTCCAACTCTCATATGAATGTCCTCCGAATTTAATTTATTTTAATATCCGGTTTTTTCACTTCTATTTTTTACCTTTAGTAATATTATAATACATCACGCCGTTATAATCAAGATTTTTTCAATAATATTATTTCGATTTTCTTAAAATTTTACATCAAGCTTAAAAGCCTGCCACATAAAAAACGTCCGTCATGGCATATACCGTGACGGATGTTTTTTATGTGAAAATATGAAGCCCTAAAAATTAATATACAACACCCTGTGCGAGCATTGCGTCAGCAACCTTAATAAATCCGGCTATGTTAGCACCTGCAACAAGATTGCCCTCAAGTCCATATTCCTTTGCGGCTGCAGCAGAGTTTCTATAAATATTTATCATTATGTTGTGAAGCTTCTCATCAACCTCTTCAAATGTCCATGAAAGGCGAATCGAGTTCTGAGACATTTCAAGTCCCGAAGTAGCAACTCCTCCAGCGTTTGCCGCCTTTGCCGGGGCAAAAAGAACGCCCGCATCAAGAAATGCATTAATTGCATCGATAGAAGAAGGCATATTCGCACCCTCTGCAACCGCTTTACATCCGTTTGCAATCAACATCTTAGCGGAGTCAAGATCAATTTCATTCTGAGTTGCGCATGGGAATGCAATATCGCATGGAATACTCCATATTCCGGAGCAGCCAGAAGTAAACTTTGCAGTCGGAACACGCTTCGGATACTCGCTGATTCTTGCGCGTTCAACCTCTTTGAGCTGTTTCATCACTTCGAGATTCATTCCATTTTCGTCATATATGTATCCGGAAGAATCGCTCATTGCTACAACTGTCGCACCGTATTCCATCGCTTTCTGAGCACAGTAAATCGCAACATTTCCCGAACCGGAGATTACAACACGTTTTCCCTGGAAAGACATGCCGTTATTTTCAAGCATTTCCTTTGTAAAATAGCATACGCCAAAACCAGTTGCCTCCGTACGGGCAAGTGAACCGCC
>CABPZV010000232.1 GCA_902462015.1 uncultured Eubacteriales bacterium
CTAAACTTCGAGCTGAATGTGTTCATGCCGGTATGTATATATAATTTTCTCCAGTCTGCAAGACTTCTTTCGGAGGTTATTGTTTCCTTTAACAATAACTGCGCGGTAGGAATAACCGCAAACCGCGAAAAAATGCATCACAATCTCCATAATTCTCTTATGCTTGTAACGGCGCTCAATCCGTATATAGGATATGAAAACGCCGCCAAAACGGCCAAAAAGGCTTATAAGGAGAATATTTCTTTAAAGGAAGCATGCGTCGAACTTGGCTTTCTCACCGAAGAAAAATTCGACGAGGTATTTCATCCTGAGAAAATGGTTTGACCTATATATGTTTTTAAAAATCCTGCGTGATATGCACAGTAAAAAAGTTTTATAGCTTAAAGCGTTTGAATAACGGTTTTTTGCACTTACAGAACTGTATTATCACGCTGATATCACTGAATCTTCGCCGCGAAATCTGCATCTGACAAACTTTGCGGCGGGAAGGAATGGTTATAGAATATGGTTTACAGTTATTATCCGGGCTGTACCCTGAAAACCAAGGCTAAAGACCTTGACAGATACGCCCGTTTATGTGCGGAAAAGCTTGGCGCTCCGCTTTGTGAGCTTGAAGAATGGCAGTGCTGCGGAGGCGCCTTTACTACCGCGTCGGATGAAGTAGCGACTAAGCTTGCTTCTGTACGCGCGCTGGCTGCCGCGGAGGAAAAGGGAGGAGTTCTTGTCACTGTCTGTTCCGCATGTCATAACGTCCTGAAACAGACCAATAAGGCAATCCGGGAAAATTCTGAATTTGCGTCAAAGGTTACAAACTATATGAAGCCGGAAAAGCCATACTCAGGAGAAACCCGGGTTATTCATTATCTTGAGCTTCTGAGAGATGAAATCGGTTTTGACAGGCTTGCAGACGCTGTGACTAATCCGCTTACCGGACGAAAGATTGCGGCGTATTACGGATGTCTTTTACTGCGTCCGTCCTCCGCGCTTGCGATGGATGATCCGGAGAATCCTACCATCATTGAGGATTTTATAAAAGCTCTCGGCGCTGAGCCTGTTATATATCCCATGCGCAACGAATGCTGCGGCGGATATATAACGCTTGAGGATAAAGCCTCCGCCGAAAAGAAAAGCAGCGCGGTTGTACGCAGCTGTGCGGAGTTCGGAGCAGATACGATAATTACGGCATGTCCGCTTTGTCTTTACAATCTGAAAAAAAATTCCGGAGCAGATATTCCGGTTGTATATTTTACCGAGCTGCTTGCAGAAGCTCTCGGAGTTAAGGACGGAGGGGATAAATGATGAAGGATAGCAAAAAACTTAAGGAGCAGATACTCCGCTGCAGTGGAGTAAACGTACTTAAATGTATGAGATGCGGAAAATGTTCTGCAACTTGTCCTTCATATGACGAGATGGAGTATCATCCTCATCAATTCGTAAATATGATAGAAAACGGCGAAATCGAACCGCTTCTGAAATCTAAATCTATTTATAAATGTCTTACATGCTTTGCTTGTGTCGAGCGCTGTCCGAGAAATGTAAAGCCGGCATACCTCGTCGAAGCAGTCAGACTCGCGGTAATTCGTGAAAAGGGAGAGAATCATCTTCATTCTGACGATATTCCGGAGCTGCTGGACGAAGATCTGCCGCAGCAGGCAATTGTAACAGCGTTTCGCAAATACGCAAAATAACAGAGTTTTTAAGGAATGGTCGAAATATGCAGAAAATTGGTGTATTTGTTTGTCACTGCGGTACAAATATCGCAGCTACGGTAGATGTACAGAAGGTTGCACAAACACTAAAAAATGAACCCGGTGTTGTATTTTCCACCGATTATCAGTACATGTGCTCTGAGTCTGGTCAGGACATTATAAAGAATGCTATTGCTGATTATAAGCTGACCGGCGTTGTAATATGCTCCTGCTCTCCGCGTATGCACGAGGCAACTTTCCGCCGCGCGGCTGAGAAGGCAGGACTTAACCCATATATGGTTGAGATCGCCAATATACGCGAGCAGTGCTCGTGGATACACAAGGAGATGCAGACCGCGACCGAAAAAGCTGTGATTCTCGGTCGTGCTGCTATAGCCAAGGTTCATCTCAATGCTCCTCTTACCGCAGGAGAAAGTCCGGTAACCAAAAGAGCTCTTGTAATCGGCGGAGGTATTGCCGGAATACAGACCGCTCTTGATATAGCGGATGCGGGCTTTGACGTCGATATCGTCGAAAAGAAGCCGACAATCGGCGGTAAGATGGCTCAGATAGATAAAACGTTCCCGACTCTCGACTGCGCTGCATGTATTCTCACGCCTAAGATGGTGGACTGTGCGCAGAACGATAAAATAAATATATATGCTTACAGCGAAGTCGAGGATATAAGCGGCTTCGTCGGCAATTTCTCTGTGAAAATCAGAAAAAAAGCACGCTACGTCGATGAGACAAAATGTACAGGCTGCGGACTGTGTACTGAAAAATGTCCTCAGAAAAATGTCCCGAATGAATTCAATCTCGGCTTCGATAATCGCCGGGCGATTTATATCCCGTTTGCACAGGCCGTACCGAAAAAGGCGACGATTGATCCTGATTACTGCACAATGCTGAAAACCGGCAAATGCGGCGTTTGTTCTAAGCTTTGTACTGCCGGAGCAATCGACTATAAGCAGAAGGATCAGATAATAGAAGAAAAATACGGAGCAATTATCGTTGCGACCGGCTTCGAACCTATAAAGGTCGACAAGTACGATGAATTTGCATACTCGCAGAGCAAGGACGTTGTCACATCACTGGAGCTCGAGCGTCTGATGAATGCTGCAGGTCCGACAAAGGGTACGCTTCTTCGTCCCTCCGACGGCACACATCCACATACAATCGTGTTTGTACAGTGCGTAGGATCAAGGTGTGAGGACGACAAGGGCAAACCGTACTGTTCAAAGGTATGCTGCATGTACACTGCTAAGCATGCGATGCTGATAAGGGAAAAG
>CABPZV010000233.1 GCA_902462015.1 uncultured Eubacteriales bacterium
GTCCTAACGGTGCCGGAAAAACTACGATTTTCAATCTTCTTACAAAGGTTTATACTCCTACAAGAGGAACGTTTTTACTGAACGGACTTGATACTTCCGGAAAAAATACAGTCCAGATAAATAAGATGGGTGTTGCGAGAACCTTTCAGAATATAAGACTTTTTTCAGATCTGTCTGTTGAAGATAACGTGAAGATAGGACTTCATAATTCATGTAAATATTCTGCGCTTACAAGTATTCTTCGTCTTCCCGGTTACTGGAAGAAGGAGAAAGAGGCGCATGACCGCGCAATGGAGCTGCTGTCTATCTTTGATATGGAGAAGACCGCAAATTGGAAAGCAGGGAGCTTGCCGTACGGTGCGCAGAGACGGCTTGAAATTGTCCGCGCGCTCGCAACGCAGCCTAAAATATTGCTTTTAGATGAGCCTGCTGCCGGAATGAATCCGTCAGAGACTGCAGAGCTTATGGATAATATACGTTATATCCGGGACGAGTTTAAAATTGCGATAATGCTTATCGAGCATGATATGAATCTTGTGATGAATGTGTGCGAGGGAATTGCAGTGCTCAATTTCGGTAAAATTATTGCTAAGGGAACTCCGGAGGAGATAAAGAACAACGATGCGGTTATCGAGGCGTACATCGGAAGAAAGAAGGATAAGCGCGATGATTCTTAAAGTGGATAATATCAATGTGTTTTACGGGAATATTCATGCGCTTCGCGATGTTTCCCTTGAAGTAAACGAGGGCGAAATTGTTGCGCTGATTGGCGCTAACGGTGCAGGAAAATCGACAACGCTAAAGACAATTTCGGGACTTTTGCGCTCTGTAACCGGAAGCATCAGCTTTCTCGAACAGGATATTTCAAAAGAGTATCCTCATAAGCTTGTCAGCCGCGGACTTGCGCATGTTCCGGAGGGACGTCATATTTTTCAGCAGCTTTCTGTTCTTGCCAATCTTGAGCTTGGTGCATATACCTGCGGAAGGGTTTCGTCAAAGGACCTTGAAAATGTATACACGCATTTTCCGCGTTTAAAGGAGCGTCAGAATCAGATTGCCGGGACACTTTCGGGCGGAGAACAGCAGATGCTGGCAATCGGGCGCGCTATGATGAGTCATCCGAAGCTGATAATGCTTGATGAGCCTTCTATGGGACTTGCTCCTATTCTTGTAGACCAGATATTTGAAATTATAGCCGAGCTTCACAAGTCGGGAACAACGATTTTACTTGTCGAACAGAATGCTAACAAGGCGCTTGAAATTGCCGACCGCGCATATGTCATGGAATCGGGAAGAATCGTTCTCACCGGAACCGGTCATGAGCTTGCAGAGAGTGACAGTATAAAAAAGGCATATCTCGGCGGATGATAAAAGCGAAAATATTAATATAACCTAACGCAGATGTCCCCCGCCTTCTAAGGCGGTCGCCTCCTAAGGCGGCGGGTTCCACTTCAAGGCTTCAGTGGGAGTTATAATCTCCCACTGAACCCCTGAGGAGCTAACGCTCTCTGCGTAGGTTGCAATTGTTCGCAAGCTCTGCTCTTTGCGAGCAAAGCAGGAGCGTTGCTCCGATTTAAAAGTTCCCTTTAAAAACATTTTATGTACTGTCTGCATAATTTTGGACGGTTGAGATTTTGAAGGGGACTTTTTAATATAATGAGGAAATATGAAATGATTGGTATATGTCCGGAATGTGGAAATTATAAGTGGGATAAACAAGTTTCAGGAAATATGATAAAATGTCCTGAATGTAGACATACATGGAGATTTAAAAGGCTTCCGCTTTTTATACTTACAGGATGCAGCGGAATAGGAAAAACTACTGCGGCTCAGGAGCTGATGCGTCAAAATGCGAATGTTGTTGTTCTTGACGCTGATATATACTGTGGAGTAATGCCATTGAATTCTGACGAAGATTATCAGAAAATGGTTGAAAGCATGGAGAACTTTTCAAAAAATATTATGCAAAGCGGTTTGCCGGTATTATGGACAATGGCGGGTAATCTTGATAAATTATCAAAAACGTATAACTGCAGATTTTTTTCAGGAATACATTGTCTTGCTCTCGTCTGTAATGAAAAAGAGCTTTTTCGCAGAATGACTGTCGGGCGTGGTATCACAGATAAAGCCTGGATTGATGGTTCTATAGCATATAATAATTACTTTATGACTCATATGGCGGTTGACAATATGGCCTTTAATATTTTTGATGTATCAGACAAAAGTGTATCTGATACTGCTGAATATATTTTAGAATGGATCAATGGAATTTTGATTTATTCTATTTAGTATGGGAAAAGCATTGAAAAATAGCAGTTCTTCGTATTTTCATATATCGAAGAACTGCTTGTGATTTTATTCGGTTGTTATAATTTTTTAACCTGCTTAGTTTTTGTAATGGACGTTCTTTGTTTTATTAACAAATATAAGCGCCATTCTTTTTTATTTAGATTTTATGAGACTGAATTAGCTTTTAGCAATTATCTTCATTAATGCGACAAGATCCTTAGAGTTGAGCTTTCCGTCTTCATTTATGTCCTGTGGCTTAAGCGTAGAGTCGGCGGCGATATATTTCATAAGTCTGACAAGATCCTTTGTGTTTACTTCACCGTCAAGATTGATGTCGTTTTTTTCTAATCTATTTGACAGAGAAAGCTGGTATGGAGTTTGATCATAAAGTAAAATGAAATCTATAAAAGATCCTCCCTCTCCGTGAAACGGTCCCTCGCTGTCATCTAAGGACTGTTTTATATCGTATCTTGCATTTTCCGGAGAATCCATTACGCTCAACTGAAGATTGAACTTTTCACCGTCTTTCCAGATTTCTTTCTTATCGCGTCCTTTTACGGGAAGCTGCATTTCAATTATGTATCCGTCTGAGGTTTCTGATGCTGCAAAATAATTTTCGTTATCCTCGAATACCCATCCGGAATGAATATCAA
>CABPZV010000234.1 GCA_902462015.1 uncultured Eubacteriales bacterium
CTGTATTATCAAGATTTTATGGAATTATCATAAGAATGTATTTTCTTCAAAGTGAACATAATCCGCCCCATATTCATGCTATTTACAATGAAGATGTTGCCGCAATTGATTTCATGACGGGAGAGGTTTTGGAAGGACATTTGCCGCCTAAAGCTATGAGCATGGTTCAGGAATGGATTTCACTTCACAGAGAAACTTTAAATAAGATTTGGACAACACAAGAATTTTGCAAAATTCCTCCGCTTGAGTAGGAATATGCAGGTGTGGCAGAAGGGAGTATTCTATGTTTCACAAAATAAAAAATGTATATGCACTCCCTGAATTTAAACTGAGCGTTCAGTTTTCAGAAGGAGTCACGAAAATTTATGATATGAAACCGCTGTTTGAAAAAATACCACAATTTAACACATTGTCAAGCAATCCCGAAGATTTTTCATGTGTAACCGTTGATGTCGGTGGATATGGTATTATTTGGAACGATGAGCTTGACCTTTCCTGTGACGAGTTATGGGAAAAGGGTGTTCAGGTGCAGTCACTTTAATAAATCTGTATACAAGGGATTTATAAGTATGTCAAATGCAGCAATGAATATATCAAAAATGGTTGAGATGCTTCCGGAAAGCGATCGATACTTTGTTATTGGGATAAACTTGGAGCAATATGCGATTCCATGCTTTTCGGGCGCGCCTGTCCTTTTTGTGTTTTGATGACAAATTGAATCTATAATAAAAATAATATATATTACTTGACATTTATGCATGTGTACTGTATAATGTACATATACTAATAATGGAGGTGAAAAAAATGACTACTACTACAATTACCAATTTTAGAAAAAATCTGTTTGAGTATGTCCGTTCCGCAGTTGAATTTAATGACGTTATCGATGTAACAACTAAGGAAGGCAGTGCAGTCGTTATGAGTAAAGAGGATTACGACGGTCTTATGGAAACGCTGTATCTGCTTTCTCATCCCAAAACCGCCGGCGAAATTCTTGACGCAAAAAACACTCCGCCTGAAGAGTTTACTCCATTAGAGGATATTGAGTGGTAATGTACAGCGTTGTTTTGTCTAAGCAGGCCGTAAAACATGTAAAAATGTTAAAGGCCGCACATTTAAGCGATAAGGTAAAGTCTTTGCTTTCGATTCTGCAAAACAATCCTTTTCAAAATCCTCCGCCATATGAACAGTTAGTCGGCGACTTTAAAGGGCTCTATTCCAGAAGAATCAATCATAAGCACAGACTTGTTTATTTGGTGGATAATGATTCAAAAACAGTACGTGTCTTAAGCATGTGGACACACTATGAGACTATCTGACAGATTTGTCTTTTTTAAATCTCAGACTGCATTTTTGCAGATAAACACTGCATATTAAGATTAATATAGTATATGTAAAAAAAACTGACAGGCGCCGAAATCTCCCGTAATTTTATGCTTTTCGGGCGCGCCTGTCCGTTTTTTTAATTATTTGAACAAGAGTTTAATTCAGATTTTTGCAAGCTTATATTTTTCGCTGTAAGCTTCAAATTCTCTTTTGTAATCTGCGCTGGTATCTCTGAATTTACGCAGCGATTCATGCATGTTCATATCGTTGTGAGACATTTCAATTATACACCCTGCAATATTTGAGCAGTGGTCGGAAGCACGTTCTATATTTGTCAGAAGATCCGACCAGACAAATCCGGCGTCAATGGAACATTCTCCGCGCTGAAGTCTGTTTATATGCCTTGTACGGAGCTGCTCTTTAAGGCCGTCGATGATTTGTTCAAGAGGTTCAACCTGCAGCGCCATATCCGGATCGTTTCCTATAAAGGCTGCAAGCGATAGATCGAGTATTTCATTTATAGCTCCTGACAGTACATTCAGTTCTCTGACCGCACTGTCTGTAAACGTTATTTTCTTACTCTGCATTTCCTCCGCCGATTCAAGTATATTGACGGCGTGATCTGAAATTCGCTCAAAATCCCCGATGATTTTAAGAAGCTTAGCGGCTTCTGCGCTGTCCGCCTCGCTGATACGGCTTGAGCTGAGCTTTACGAGATATGAACCGAGAATGTCTTCGTGATGGTCGGTAGCCTCCTCATCCGCACGGATTTTTTCCGCGGTTTCGGATGTATAGCTGCCGAGCGCGGAAATACTCATTTTTAGAGCTTCGACCGATGTTTTTGCCATTTGTACAGCTATAGAATTGCATCTCTCGAGAGCAATTGAGGGCGTAGCAAGCAGGCGCTCGTCCAGCTCGGTCTGAAGCTCCGGAGTTTTTGAATCCGGAACAAGGCGTATGACGAGTTTTTCGAGCAGTCCTGACATCGGCAGGAGCAGCAGAGTGCAGAGTATATTAAATGCGGAATGTGCAACCGCGATTCCGAAAAGAGAAATTGAGTCGTTGAAGAAAATTGGATTAAATATTGCCTTTATCGCACAGAAAACGGCGAGCCATGCCGCGGTGCCGATTACATTAAATGAAAGGTGAACCAAAGCCGCGCGCTTTGCATTTTTATTCGCGCCTATAGATGAAATAATCGCGGTTATACAGGTGCCTATGTTTTGTCCCATAATAATCGGGATTGCGGCGCCGTATGATATCTGACCAGTCACCGCAAGCGCCTGAAGAATTCCGACTGACGCAGAGCTTGACTGTATGATTGCCGTAAGAACCGCTCCGGCGAGAACCCCGAGAATCGGATTTTTAAACATGACGAACATGTTCTGAAATGCCGGAACATCGGCAAGGCCTGCAACGGCTGCGGACATTGTATCCATTCCGAACATCAGCGTCGCAAATCCGAGCAGAATTGTCCCGGTATCCTTCTTTTTACTGCTTTTACAGAACATAAAAAGAATTATTCCGATTAAGGCAAGCACCGGGGTAAACGCTGTCGGTTTAAGCAGTTTC
>CABPZV010000235.1 GCA_902462015.1 uncultured Eubacteriales bacterium
ATGCAGCTTCACGTTATACAGAATGTAAGCTTGATCCGTTCTGTGCGGAAATATTCGGAGGAATCGACCGCAACGCCGTTGATATGTGCGAAAACTACGACGGTACGATGTTAGAGCCAGTGCTCTTTCCCACCTCATTTCCTAATATCCTGCTGTCGCCCAACAAAGGAATTGCAGTAGCGATGTCAAGCTCTATCTGTTCTTTCAATCTTTCAGAGCTGTGCGATGCAACGATTCAAATGCTTCTCTCGCCGGAAACCACTGTTGATCAGCTTCTCGATATTATGGTCGCCCCTGATTTTCAGGGCGGAGGATATTTAATCTATAACAGAGAAACTATGCGTGAAATTTATAGAACCGGACACGGAAGTCTGCGTCTTCGCGCACGCTGGCAGTACGACAAAGCGGAAAACTGCATAGAAATTCTGCAAATTCCGTATTCCACAACAATAGAGCTCATTATGAAAAAGCTCACTCAGCTTATAAAGGAAGGAAAAGTCAAAGAAATTACAGATTTCCGCGATGAAATCGATGTAAACGGCTTTAAACTGACTTTGGATCTGCGGCGCGGAACCGATCCGGATAAGCTTATGAATAAGCTATTCAAATACACTCCTCTGGAAGACAGCTTCGACTGTAACTTCAATGTACTAATCGACGGAACACCTAAGCTTTTAGGTGTTGGAGATATCCTGAAAGAGTGGATTCGCTTCCGTTCCGGATGCGTAAAAAGACAGCTTCAGTTTGACCTTGATAAAATGCGCAAAAAGCTTCATCTGCTTTTAGGGCTTGGAAAAATTCTTCTTGATATCGATAAAGCAATAAAAATCATCCGTGAAACTAAAAAGGAAAGCGATGTCATTCCGAACCTTTGCGAAGGCTTTGATATAGATCAGGAGCAAGCCGAATTTATTGCGGAAATAAAGCTTCGCAATCTGAACCGCGAATATATCCTTAACAAACTCCGTGAAACAGATGAGCTAAAAGTTGACATTGCAACAACCGAAGATATTATTGCAAGCGAGCGTAAGCTGAAAGCCTATATAGCAAAACAGCTGAGAGATATAAAGTCAAAATACGCAAAACCGCGCCAAACTCAGCTAATTTATGAGGAAGAGCTTAATGAAACAGTAGAGATGGATACCTTAGAAGACAACACCGTAAACCACATTATGTTTACAAAAGAGGGTTATTTCAAGAAAATCTCTCTGCGCTCACTAAAGGCAAGTGAATCTCAAAAATTGAAGGACGGCGATTCAGTTATACTTGAAGAAGATGCTGTAAATTCCGATGAATTGATTTTTTTCTCAGATGCTTTCCAGGTGTATAAATCCCATGTAGGTGATTTTGACACTCTAAAATCCGGAGAGCTTGGAGACTATATTCCGGCTAAACTTGGGTTTGACAATGATGAACGTGCTATCGGAATGTGCCGTCTGCAAAAGAACAATGAATGTCACAAAATTATTCTTGTATTCGAAAACGGAAGCTGTGTACGAATTCCTGCAAATTCATATGATACAAAATCCAACAGAAGAAAACTGACAGGAGCTTATTCCGATCATGCTTCTCTTGTCGCGGTATTTTATGAAACGGAACCTCAGGATATTCTTATAATATCCAAATCAGGAAGAGTTCTTCTGACGAGCTCAGATAATATTACCGAAAAAACGTCGCGAAAGAGCCGCGGAGCCGCTGTCATGATGCTCAAAAAAGGAGATACTGTAGTCGAAGCAACAATTGATCCTGTACGTCTTGAGAACTCTAAGAAGTACAGAAAAAATAAACTTCCGTCATCAGGAACACTAATAAAAGAATAATTTTATTAATCTGATGAATATAAATCATGAAACCACCGGCCGCTCTTATAAGGGCGGTCATATTAACTTTCATTTTATCCCTTTATCACTTATTCGGAGAATATCCGTCAATGCCGGATTTCTGCATTGCCCCGAAAATACGGTGCTTGACACCGTTATATTTCCGGTCAAGTGAATTTATCAGATTTTTAACCTCTTCTCTCTCCGTATGTCCGTCCTCCGGGCAGCTTGTTTCAACCAACGGAAGATCATTATGCGATACAAAATATATTACATCCTTTTCCGGTGCATAAATTAACGGCCTGATTATTGTTATATCTCTCCGGTCAAGGTATGTTTTAGGTGAAAATGAGCCGAGCCTTCCTTCGTGCAGGAGATTAAGCATAAACGTTTCCACGGCATCATCAAAATGATGTCCGAGTGCAACCTTATTGCAGCCGGCTCTCTTTGCTGTATCATGGAGAATTCCTCTTCTCATCTTGGCGCAAAGTGAGCATGGGTTGCTCTCATTTCTGATTTTAAATATAACCTCCGCAAGAGAAGTTTTTACAAGCTTATACTCAATTCCGTGCGCCTCACAAAAATCCGCAACCTCAGAGAAATTCATCTCCGGACGTCCGATATCTTCAAAGCTCATATCAACAGTGATTCCGACAAGCTCAAACCTCTTCGGATAAAAAACCGAAAGATTTATCAGCGCACATAGAAGAGCAATCGAATCCTTTCCGCCTGACAGTCCTACTGCAATACGGTCACCGTCGTCAATCAAACCATATTCGTCTACAGCGCGACGCGTACAGCTGAGCAGCCTTCGAATTCTTTTAAAATCAGAAATATAGCGCGGCGCAGAGTCACACAGACCATTTCTAATATTATCTCTGTCCGATTCATTTTTTAGCTTATTCATGCTCTATTTTCTCCGTCTTTACAATCAGCATTTCAATAAGGGGCTCGCCCCGTCAAATGGCGTGGCAACCATTCCAGTCGGAGATTGTATCTCCCACTGAATGGTGAATGTAACCCGTCGCCTGAAAGGCGATCGCCATTAAAGCGGCAGTTTTAATGG
>CABPZV010000236.1 GCA_902462015.1 uncultured Eubacteriales bacterium
CTGATTTTCAAGCACACAACAACGCTCGGCATTCGCGAGAACATAAAAAAACGTTATACTTTAGCAAGAGATATAAAAACCATTATGACTCCGTACGGCGAAATCAGACAGAAAATTTCCTCGGGATACGGTACAGTAAGAAAAAAATATGAGTATGAAGACATTTCAAAAGCTGCAAAAGAAAATAACGTCAGTCTGAACGACATTATATATAATATTGAAAGTAATAAATAAAACAGGGTAGTTAAATACAATCTAAACAAAACAAGAGGGACAGCAATATTATTTATACTGTTCCCTCTTGTTAGCTTTAGAAATAATTAATTATTATTTCTGCAAGTTCATTCATGTCCTTGTCGTCTCCCAAAACGAATAACGGTTTATTGATTTTGTCATACAGCATTTTCTTATGATTTAACAGTGCTTCATCGGTCATATGCCTTTTAGAACTGTATATCCCGGAAAAATCATCTCTCATATTCATTTTTGTCAACCTTTATTTAGAATTTGGTTAATATTTTACTATCCAATTAAAAAATTGGAAGTCACTCTTTGTTTTACATCTGCATAAAATGCTGTTATAGAGTGTTAACATATCATAATTTTATCAATCTGCAAAGAGAGAAAAACTTTACGTTATATTATACAAAGGTACGGTGAATCTAATGAACAACAGATTTTCAAACAACAACATACAGTTTCCGATTTTTTCTATCATGAGAGGTCGCCCTCACGCGGTAGCTTTTGTCAAGGGTAGCGAATCACATCCGGAAATATCGGGTGTTGTCAGGTTTTATCAGACGAATGCAGGAGTAATTGTTTACGCTGAAATCAGGGGACTGCCAAAAGCAAAATCCAAATGTCATAGCCGAATATTCGGTTTTCACATTCACGAGGGCACTGCCTGCAGCGGAAATATGAACGACCCGTTTTCAAATGCAATGGCACATTATAACCCGGACGGTTGCAATCATCCCTACCATGCAGGCGACCTTCCACCGCTATTCGGCAATGACGGTTTTGCACTTTCTATATTTCTGACGAACCGCTTTTCTATAGATAAGGTAATCGGAAAAACAATAATAATTCATGATAGTCCCGATGATTTTACAACACAGCCCTCCGGAAATTCCGGTACAAAAATTGCATGCGGAATTATCAACCGAATCACTCGGTTAGGTTAAACTTATTTTAAACATATATGACATACTTTTCTTATAAAAAGCATTAATTTTTCTATTTTATTGTATCAGAGCTATTGACAAAATATGATGAATAATGTATAATAGATCACAGATTAATTTTCACATGGAGTCTTTCCAAGCGATTATTACGGATCACTCATAAAATGAGTTGAGGCCATACGGACGTTTGTCCGCTGCCAATCGGCGGTTTACCGCCTTATTGATTGAGTTAAAAGCTCAAATTTTATAAGTTGGTTACTTTATAACCGAAATGCGTATTTACGCAGACTTGTGAAACGGTCAATAAAGAGTAGTAAAAGTATTATTGCTATATAGACTCTATGTACCTAACAATATCCCCCCTGCCTTGTATTTTCTTTTCCATAGGTGCCTTATTATGATTATTCTGTTTTCTGTGCTCTATCTGCTGTATTAAAATAATCATAATATTAACAGGATGATATCGCAAGCTGTGTAACTACAGCTTGCGTTTTTTGTTATGAGAAAGGCAGGACAATATATATGGAAAAGGAAAAGCGCACAATTAATCAGAACAGAGCGCCTATTTATGAAGCACTGCAGACCTTTCGTGATATGAGAGTAGTTCCTTTTGACGTTCCCGGTCATAAGCACGGCAGGGGAAATCCTGAACTCACAGCATTTTTGGGCGCGCAATGCGTCAGCATAGATGTAAACAGCATGAAACCCCTTGATAATTTATGTCACCCGATTTCTGTTATAAAGGAAGCAGAAATTCTTGCAGCCGACGCTTTCGGAGCAGCTTACGCATTTTTGATGGTCGGCGGAACAACAAGCTCGGTTCAAAGCATGGTTTTATCTGTCTGTAAAAGAGGCGACAAGATAATTCTGCCGAGAAATGTTCACCGAAGCGTAATCAATGCTCTTGTTCTCTGCGGAGCCGTACCGGTATACGTAAACCCTGAGGTAGACCGGAATCTCGGTATTTCTCTGGGAATGCAGCGCGAGCAAGTCGCTAAGGCAATTAAAGAAAATCCGGACGCCGTGGCAATCCTCGTAAATAACCCTACATATTACGGTATATGCAGTGATATCGGCTCGATTGTAAAGATGGCGCACGACGCGAATATGTATGTTTTAGCCGACGAAGCGCACGGGACTCATTTTTATTTTGGAAATAGTATGCCGGTATCAGCCATGAAAGCAGGGGCAGATATGGCGGCGGTATCTATGCATAAAAGCGGCGGAAGCCTTACACAGTCAAGTCTTTTGCTGATAGGTCCGAACATAAACAAAGGACATGTAAGACAGATTATAAATCTTACACAAACTACTTCTGGAAGCTATCTGCTTATGTCGAGCTTAGATATAAGCAGAAGAAATCTTGCCCTACGCGGCAAGGAGGTTTTTGAAAAGGTTATCCGAATGGCAGATTATGCCCGCGAAGAGATTAATGCAATCGGCGGATACTATGCTTTTGGAAAAGAGCTTATAAATGGAAATTCCATTTTCGATTTTGACCCGACTAAGCTTAGCGTTCATACGCGCGATATCGGTCTTGCAGGAATTGAAGTATACGATATACTTCGCGACGAATACGATATTCAGATTGAGTTCGGAGATATCGGAAACATCCTCGCCTATTTATCAATCGGAGACCGTCCACAGGAGCTGGAACGCCTGGTCAGTGCGCTCGCGGAA
>CABPZV010000237.1 GCA_902462015.1 uncultured Eubacteriales bacterium
ATACTTCCTTTTCCGGTACTATAAACTACGTCTTTTGTAACGCACCGGCACAAAGTATTTTTTATTATCTGTCTCCCGACTCTGATTCAAGCCTTTCTATTCCCTTGAAAAAATAAATTATTCAGCTGTTGCGATAAGCTTCATCAAGCGAACAAGATCCCGTGCATCAATCTCACCATCTTCAGTAACGTCGGCATTTGCACATTCAGGATCATCAATACCTTTTCCATCAGCTATAAGCTTCATCAGACGAGAAAGATCGCGAGCATCTACTTCTCCGTCGCCGGTTACATCGCCGACAACTGCCGGTCCTGGTACATCACTTGAATCACTGGTATCCGAAGTATCTGAAGTATCTGACGTGTCAGATGTATCTGCTGTGTCTGAAGTATCAATACCGGATGTGTCATCCTCTACAATAACAGTTTCAGTACTCAATACGATCGAATACTTTGTAGAATTATAATTACCGAGATCAGTGAACATACAAAAGTCTCTTGAACTTGTTCCTTCAACCCAGACCGGCGGATTTGCAACGGACTTTCCGTAATCATACGAATATATCATATCCTCCGGTGTATCAACAACTGCAAGTCCGTATCCAAATGTGCCACCGTCTTTCATAAGAGCGCTCTGAACGCCCTGCGAAACCGGTAAAGCCATTTCGACTACATATCCGGTCTTTTTCGTGCTGTCTTCAGCATCTCCATATATGTAATCTACAGCCCAAAGACCGTCTTCTGCGTTCTTTTCGTGTCTGTAATTGCTTCCAAATGATTCCCAGTCAACAAAAGGACTTGTGCCCTCTACTGAACCGAAATGTCCCAATGCATCAACCAATATCTGATGAGATGCCTGTATATCTTTCGTTTCAAAGTTAAAATATGCAAATATATCGTCCATAATCCACGGTCTGCCATTTGTATCAAACTCTGCTACAGCCCTTTCATAGTGCTCATCATCCAGCCCGCCTATCGAATGGTCGGTAACCTCTACAGCAACGTAAAGATAGTTGTAATTCTTCGACCACAGGAAGTATGATGTGGCTTCTATGCCGTTTTCATAATCATAAGGAGTATACTCAAATTCCAATCCATTAGGTTTATAATATGCCTCATACCCCGCATCACTAAGATAATCTGCATCATACTTACCGCCACACCAATGACTGTCAGCCCACTCATGCTTTATGCTGTATGACTGATGATATACATCATCAATTACACCGTCAACTTCAACTTCGTAATCGCCGCAGTCAAGCACCTTATCGGGTACGGTTTCCTCGCCGTCTGCATTTGCCGGTATAACAGCAGCAGCTCCAAATAACATTGCAGCAGCAGTTATTAAGCAAAGTTTCCTTTTCATGTTTACTATCTTCCTTTCTTATTCTCCGTATATTATACGGTTTTATTTATATATACTTTCACAATTCCAATTTAAGAACTGCAAAAGATACTCACATAACAAGTGTTCTTTTTGATTGCATATATATACTACCATATTTCAAACATAAAATCAAGTATATTATGAAAAACAGTGTATAAAAATTTTTCCCAAAATTTAATATTTTTTTCAGAAAAAATGATTATTAGTGTAAAGCTATTATTCTGTAAATGATCAAGCTCGTTTTCTGTCTAAAATCGTCCGGAACAGATCAGCTTACAGTCTGAATACCTACTGTAGAAAAATCACACGCTTTGAAGCCCGGAATAAGCTTATAAATTTTTGAGTCTTCCTTAACAGTATAATCTCCGCCTTCATAATCGACAAAAATATCTTCCGGCAATATGCCGTTAATATTATCTCTGAAAGTAATAAGTCTCTCGGTATTGTTAGAAATGCTATAGCTTGACGAAGCCCCGCCTAAGACGTTATTCCGAACAACAGTATTTCCGAAAGCGTACGGCACATAATTATCCTCAAGATCTACTACGTTAGTAGTTTTCAAAAGCATCGTCCATGGATACAAAATTGCCCAAAACTCTCTTGCATACGCCGGAGTTTGGTCAATTCGTCCCCACGCAGGCGAATTCCAAGGAATAAGACCGCTCCACAGTCCGCTGGCTCCATTCACATCGAATCTGGCCTGATTTGGCTGCCATCCGGCATTAGGCCCTGTACCGGGATAATATGCCCGCTGATCATATCCAAAATTTGCGTTTACTAAAATATTATCTGTAATTACATTATCACGTCCGCCTCCGCAGGCAACTCCCTGTCCGTCAACATTTATAATAATATTAGAAACAAATGTCTTTCCGCCTCCGGCGTCGTCATTATAATAGCAATTCGGAGAATAGTAGATACTCAAATTGTTTACAATGTCTTTGAACAGATTATTTCTGTAGATATTGCCGTTTGCACTCCAACCGCCTTCGTATATCGCACCGGCATCTCCCGCTTCATAGCAGACATCGTGTATATAGTTATTTTCAAAAAGCATCTCGCATGCAATGTTTGTAAGTGCTGTGTGCGGTCCTCTGTACAGCTCGTTATGAGTAATTGTAAAGCCTATACCCTCTACATACAAAGCGCCGTTGTAAACACGGTATATCTCGCCGAAATCATGAATTTCGTTATTATCTACCAAGGTTTTCGAAGGAATGAGATTGAGATTATCTCCCCCATAAACATTTACCGCACATCCTCCAGAATGACTTATCTCATTATTATAGACAGTATTACGCATTCCGTCTACACTTAAACATACGTCTCCGCAGCATCTAACCTTTGAGTTTTTAATGCAGTTATCATTTCCAGTAATTCTTATATTGTCATCATAACCACCTTCTATAATAATTCCGTCAAAGGTATAATTGTTTACATCA
>CABPZV010000238.1 GCA_902462015.1 uncultured Eubacteriales bacterium
GTCAATCTCGGTATCCACAACGGCAGATGTGCCGATGACCATACTGTCTGTCAAATCGTGATTTTCACAGTTTTCGGCAACCTGACGCGTCAGGCGCAGATAGTCAGCGTTGAACTGCGCAAAACTGTCCGAAAACGGCACATCGCAGGAACTGACCTCACCGGTTTTATTTTTCACAATGGTGTTGACTGCAATGTTGTCATATTGCAGAAGTTTGCCTCCAACGGGGAGCAGATATAATTCTTTGATTTCACTTGCTGCCATCCCGATGCACCAGCAAATGAGCATATTAAATTTATAGCCTGATTTGTGACTGATTTGAATAAGCGGCGTGACATCAATCGTTTTGAAAAATGTTACCATAGGGTTCGGCACACTCATCCAAAGATTATATGCCTCTGCACGCGTGGTTGTCTTAGGTTCAATAATAACAGGTTTCATAATGATTTTCCCGGCTTTCTGTAATCTGATTCGATTTTCTCAATAAAGCGGTCAATGTGTGCGCAAAGCCGAGGCGCAATGCTTTCTTTATCGGTTGCCCCATCGTAAACGCTGTATAGCAGGAACATTGGACCGTAAAATTCAAGCGCCAACTGCATAGCGGCATCATCTGAATCCGTCAGCTTTCGAAAAATTGCCGCCATATACTCGGTGGGGCCGGTCGCCAGATGATCGTGATAAAGCTCAGCAAGCTTTGGATCACGGTATTGCTCTAATGTCAGCATTTTTCGGAAATTTGAGGGAAAATGCTCTTTTGTCCAATGGTCAAACTGCGCCATGCTATAGGCACGGATCTTTTCAATCGGTGTGTGCAAATAAGCTTCTGCAAAACCGTCCGGCTCCACCTCCGGCATTTCATATTCTTCGGCTCGTTCATAGTCCATTTTGTTCATCCGTTCCACAATGCTGCTAAGTATCTCCTGTTTGCTCGTATAGTGCTTATACAAAGCGCCTTTGGTGATTCCCAGTTCACCCGCAATATCGCTCATAGAAGTTCCCAAATATCCGCTCTGTGCAAACAATTCAAGTGCAGTTTTCAAGATTCGCTCTTTGGTATCTCCCGCCATAATTTCACTCCTTAAACAGTGGTAACCGCTCGGTTACTATAATTATAGCAAACGAACGGTTACTTGTCAAGAGTTTTAGGGAAAATTTTAATGATTAATACGGATAAATAACAGAATTTTTTTGTCTTCCGCTGCCGAAACATATGTAGCATCAGCAACTAAAAAAGCTGAATACCCGGAAGTTCAAACCGAGAATTCAGCTTTTAATTTTAATTTTCAAATTTCGGTGCAGTAACTTCATTACCTGCAAATGCATTAGGTCCGGGATTTGACAGTGAAAAATACATTCTTGCGGCTTTTGTTGTGCCAAAGTCACGGTTTGAACCGCTTTCCTGCACTTCGTTAAAGGCATCACGGAACATCTGATTATGTGCTTCTTCACGGTTAAGCAAAAAGTCAATCGTTTCCCGTACTTTTTTATCCTCAATCTGCCGATAGAGATACTCATATACAACCTTTGCCCTCTGTTCCGATGCAATGTTGCTCAAAAGATCGGCACAAAGGTCACCGGTTACGGTAACATAGTCCGCATTCCACGAATATCCCGAGGCATTTATGAGTCCCGGATTTAATCCGAGCAATACATGAGTCTGAATTTCGCCGGAATGAACCTTTTCGGCATCAACATCGTGACCGTTGAGCATATTAATTGTTTGAGCAACCATCTCCATATGCCCAAGTTCTTCAGCAGCTATATCCATAAACAAGTCCTTGATTTTCGGGTCTTTTATACGAAAACTCTGAGACATATACTGCATAGCGGATTTCATTTCTCCGTTTGCTCCTCCGAGCTGCTCCTGAAGCAGAGCGGCATATTGCGGATTTGGGCGTTCCACACCTACCGGATGGAACAGAATTTTTTCGTGTTTAAACAAATATATCAACTCCTTCTAATCGTTATGTTTTTAGTATTGCAGATATTGATTGATTTATGCATATATTTACAGCAAAACAGAATGCGGATAATTGATATATTCGGCACATATAAAAAGACAACCCGTCCGGATTGTCTTAAAACATATGTTTAATTCTTGAGGATAAACACTATTTCGCGTTTCTTTTTAACACCGTTTTTATACGAATTGTTACCGGTATCATTATAGCGTAGAACAGTATCAAATAAAACGGGAAAATAACCATTCCGAATACTTGACCGAGCAAGCCGCAAACTGCGGGAGCAACCATAATTCCGATATATGCCGATGCCATCTGAATACCGATAACCGACTGCGAAATATCACTGCCGAAGTTTTCGGGTGTCAAGTAATTAAAATTCGGAAACAGCGGACCGTTTCCGAGTCCTATCAAAAACATTCCCAAAGCACACAGATATATACCTCCGGGAAGAATCAGCAGCAACAAAGCGAGTCCCAACACAATTTGACCTAACTTTATTATTTTCCAGCTATGTAATTTTGCAGCCAATACACCCGACAAAAATCGTCCGAGCGTCATTCCAATATAGTAAATCATTATGATTTGCGCCGCTTTCTCTGCCGGCAAATGCTTATATTCCACCAGGAATGTACTGCCCCAAGCACCGCAGGTACATTCTATGGCACAGGAAGCAATAAAAAGGCTGCACATCATTTTTACCCCCGGAATCTTCAATACACTTCCGAACGATAAATCTTTGTGTGTATTTTCCTCAGACTCATTTTCACCGCCGTGCGCCTTGCGCCACAGCGGAAGAGATAAAAACAAAAGCAAAGTTATGATAAGCTGAATGGCAAAAGCTATTCTGTATCCGCCA
>CABPZV010000239.1 GCA_902462015.1 uncultured Eubacteriales bacterium
GATGCTTCACCGCTGATATATTTTCCTGTTTTCGTTGTAATAAAGCGTCATCCAAAAGCTGAGACTGTACATTTTCAAATCCAAGTCTTGAAACAGTATCAGCAAAACGCTCGCCTGTCATTCCCTGCTCCCTGAACAAAAGAATCGCCTTTTCAACGACAGAAAGAACCTCATCTTTATCAGTAAATATTTTGTCAAGCGAACGCGCCTGAGCTGTCTTTTTCCCCCATCGGCCGCCTATATATACTTTATATCCACTTATGCTGCTCGTTACAGCACCGAACGGACATTTGCCAACACAGCGGCCGCAATGATTGCACTCGGTTTCATCTATACGTATCAGTCCGTCCGAAACTCTTGCCGCACGAATTGGACATCCCTTTTCAATCTGACATGTCTTGCATCCCCGGCACTTTGAAAAATCGATTTCGGGGATACGCTGTCCTATTATTCCAAGATCGTTCAAATCCGGTTTAACACAGTTGTTCGGACATCCGCCAACTGCGATTTTAAATTTATGAGGAAGCTTTACATCTGCATATCCATGATAGAATCTTTCATGAATTTCTTCTGATAGGGAAAAGGTATCTATAAGTCCATACTGGCAGGTTGTACCCTTGCATGAAACTACAGGCCGAACCTTTGAACCGGTTCCTCCGGTTTCAAGACCATATCCCGCAAGAAATTCTCTGATATCGTCTATATTATCATATGGAACTCCCTGAATTTCGATTGTCATGCGTGAAGTCATCGCCAATTCTCCGGAGCCGAATTTTTCTGCAGCCTCGGAAATCGCCTTGCTTTCAGCGGAAGTAATTTTTCCGTTTCGGGTAATAACCCGGCAATTAAACTTATCAGGCGTATTCTTGTCATGCAAAAATCCAAGAGCCTTTACACGTGTTATATCGGAAGGTGATACCGCACCTCCTGAATTTTTAATTTTCACTTGATTTACAAATGCAGCTCCCTCAAGAACCTTTGTATTTTTATATCCGTAAGCTTTCAGCCGCCTTTGAAGGAAATACCCGCGCTTTCCTTTAGCGCAGACGAGCAAAAGCTTTTCATTCCTGTCCAGGCCGCCGACAGGTCCCGCTACTTTTGTTAAATCAATCCATTCTGCACCGCGCAGCGATGGGGTAGGAGATGCATCTATAACGCGGTAACCATCTGCCTCACCGGCCGCATATTGAGCAGGAGTGAAGGAATCAAGATCACCGTCGAGCTTGTTGAGAAGAATGAGCACCGCCTGAACAAACGGATGGATAGCCGTTGAAAACGGCGGCGCATAAGCAAAGTCCGCATTTTCAAAGTCCTCAAGACGCGCTCCCATATTGATGCCCATAACTGCAATATCGATCATTTTATCCACAGCTCCGGGACCTATAACCTGTGCTCCCAGAAGCTTATGCGTATTTTTGTCAGCTATAAGCTTAGTGATGAAAAAGGACGAATCCGGATAATAATGGGCTTTATCATCGGTTACTGCCACAGCGGTTTCGACATCATAGCCGGCTTCTTCCGCCTGCAGCTTTCCAAGACCTGTTCTTCCGCAGTTTATCCCCGGAAGCTTTACAACACCAGTTCCCAATACACCCGGATAATGCTTGTCCATACCCGTAAGAAGCTGTGCGAGAGTTCTCCCCTCCATATTTGCAGATGATCCCATCGGAGACCATTGCGGCATGCCGGTTATTCTGTTAGTAACCATTGCACAGTCGCCGGCAGCATAAACGTGAGGTAAATTGGTTCTCAGCTGATCGTCTATTTTTATAGCCCCTCTGTCCATTTCAAGTCCGCTGTCATCCAAAAAATCCGTGTTCGGCCTGATTCCGGCGGCAGAAACGACAATATCCGCTTCAAGTATGCCATAAGGCGTCGAAACTCCCTCGGCCCTGTCCGTACCAATTATTTTGTCTGCCCTTACTCCTGTAATAAACCTTATTCCCTTCTTCGTAAGCGTACGGCGTACATAGTCTGCAAGCTCACTGTCAAGTACACCGGGCATAATCTGATCGGCAGAGTCAATCACTGTTATTTGTATTCCCTTTTCAAATAAATTATCGGCTACTTCAAGTCCGATAAATCCAGCCCCGATAATAACTGCACTCTTTGCAGAAATACGCTCTAAATATGAACGAAGTTCCACCGCATCATCCGGGGTACGCATTTTAAAAACTCCGGGAAGAGTAATTCCGTCGATCGGAGGAAGAACTGCAGACGCCCCAACTGTAATTATCAGCTCATCATAAGTATAGTTTTCGGATTCTCCGCTGATAAGATTGCGCGCGGTAACTGTTCTGTAAGCACTGTCGAGCGACACTGCCTCTCTGCCGGTAAGAACCCTCACTCCGGTAAGCGCCGAGTATTTTTCCGGTGAATTTACAATAAGCTCATCACGGCTTTCAATAATTCCTCCAACATAATAAGGCAGCCCGCACCCGGCATATGAAATTTCCTTTGACTTTGTAATAATTGTCACATCCGTATCTGGGTTTCGGCGTTTAAGCTTTGCAGCAGCTTTCGTTCCGGCGGCAACTCCGCCTATTATAAGTACTTTCATAATAATCTCCATTCTGCCGCGTGCGGCGGCATAAAAACATTTTTTGAAAAATTAATTAATTTTAAAGCTTCTCCCCACGATGGCAGCAATGCTTTTCACCCAAACATTCCGGGCGCATTTTTTCACAAACCATTACATCTCCGCCGTCTATAACAATTTTTCTGCCCCAAACCAGGGCACGGGCTATCTTCTCCCCAGCATTATCATATATCCTTGAAACGGTAGAACGCGATATCTGCATTCTTTCGGCA
>CABPZV010000240.1 GCA_902462015.1 uncultured Eubacteriales bacterium
CCTTCCGTTGCGGCGTCGAGAGCGTCATGCTGCATTTGCTGGCAGATACCAATGACATAATTTTTGTCTTTCCCCGAACATCCGCCGAAAGATACAGCTAAAGCCAGAGCAAGAATTGCAGTTATTGCTTTTTTCATTTTTTAACCTTTCTTTTAAACCTTTCTACTTTTTATTATAATTTATATCGGACATATAAGACCGAATATACGAAAAAACTAAAATAATTGTATCACTTCAATAATAAAAAGTCAATGGTTTAAACTCAAAAAATCAATAAGATTGCTTATAAATGTACAAAATCCATTTGAGCATGTTTTTTTGCTTAATTTACATGTTACATATTTAGCAGCATATGACAAATTTTACAAAAATTCGGATTGTCTGCGGTTGTTATAAACCGAATCGTTCCTGTACGTCCGGAATGTTCTGCAAGACCGGCTTTTTCAAGTCTCCTCCGGGTTTCCGCAGCTGTGCCGTGACAACCGTCGTATATTGGTATACCCGGAAAAAATTCCGAAATTGATTTTCTCACATGAGGATAATGTGTGCATCCTAAAACAATTGCGTTGAAATTACCATTGCCAAGACCGGAAAACAGCTTTTTCAGATAGTCATTAAGCGTATTATCGCTCAGATGTCCATTTTCTATAAGCTCCATGAGTCCGGGGCAGGGGAGTAGTCTGAAATTTGCTTTCGTTCTGTATTTATTCATAAGAAAAACAAATTTAGGCTGGCGCAGTGTGAGCGGAGTAGCCATAATAAGCACATTTGGATGTTCTGAAGAAAGCGCGGCCGTTTTTATTTCCGGTTCAATCCCGATTATTGGAATTTCAGGATATATATCACGCAGAACTGTAACCGATGCGCCTGTTGCCGTATTACATGCGATTACGGCCGCCTTTATATTATAATCTTCTATCAGCCTTTTAACATTGTTAACTGTAATGGAGCATACCTCTTCCCGGCTCTTAGTTCCGTACGGCGCGTTGGCTTCGTCACCGAAAAACAAAAAGTTTTCTTCCGGAAGAAGGGCTATAAGCTCTTTCAGAACAGATATCCCTCCGACTCCGGAATCAATAACGGCTATCGGCTTTTCAGCTGACGAATTTAACATGACTTATGTTCCTTTGCATATACAGACTAATAAATAATTTTAACGTTCAGAATTAAAGCGGAAATGTGTACAGACCTGTCGGCCTTTAGTTTTTTGAAACATATATTTAAGAGGTGAACCTTTATGCTTCAATTATTTCTGTTTTTCCGTCTCCCCAGTGAAGCTCGATTTTGACTGGCTTAGGGCTGTTCACGGTAATCACGGGCCTTTCATCTGCAGTCTTTCTTTCCGCGCAGACAAGATCTATTGCCTCTCCTTTAAAAGGATAGCGCTCTATACCGTGACGTTCAGTGCGGTTTACATGCCATACTATAGTATTTTTACTTGCTGCCGGTCGTATGCCAAATACATATTCAAACATTATGCTGATTGGAAACAGCCCCGACCATCCTACAAATTTATCTCTTGAGCATGAACCGCGGTCGGCAGTTTCCGGCGAGTAGTTTTCCCAGAGCGTACCTGTTTTCTCATATACTTCGGTTACATTTTTGAGATTATCGCATGCTATTTCATAGGCAAGCTTATTATATCCGTGTTTGTCAAGTCCTTTAAGTACCATATAGTTTGTAGGCGCCCATACTGAACCGTTCCAATAGTCTCCTACCGGGCTGTAATTTTTGTCGGATGCCGAGAGGGACGGAACTCTGTTCGGACGTTTAAACTCGTCAGGATTATCGAGATGAGCCACAAAGCGGTCAAGACGTTCATCCGGCACTATACCGGCGAGAAGCGCCCAGTAAGCTCCGATAGTTTTCATGCCGTTGAGGCTTCCGTCACGGTACATGTCGTAATAGTATGCGTCTTTTTCACACCAAAGCTTTTCGTTTATGAATTTCCTCAGGAAAACAGACTCCTCTTCGAGAGCTTTTACGTCAGGTTCGTTCTCACGGCCGAGTATTTTTGCCATTTTTACAATTGTATCTGCGGAAAGAACTTGCTGCGCGCAGGTATCCATCCATACCATATGACCGTGTGAACAAACGAATTCGGAGAGCTTCTGCTGACGGAACTGATTGTCCATTCCGCAGCCCAGACCTGTACTGAAGTATGTTCCGTCTCTCCAGGTATGATGTTCTTTAAGCCAGAGATGGTATGCAAGGAGAGGAGAGAATATTTTTGATATGCGTTCCTTGTCTCCCGTCTGAAGGTATGATTCCCATTCTGACCACGGCATTATATTAGGCCCCGTTCCTGAGGGGTCAAAACGGCTGAATTGTTCGCCGTTTTCGCTTTCACATATTTCACGGCATATAAATCCGTCACGGTGCTGGTGAGAGTAGAAATTATCGAGAGTTTTTTGAAAGTCAAATACTTGTGAGCCGTACTTTCCGAAAAGAACGATGAATGATGAATCCCACATGAATAAAAATCCGTTGAAAGCAGTATCGATAAAATTGGAGACAAAACCTGCTTCTGCGTTGGGAGTTCTTAGATTATCGAAGGCGATTTTCCAGGCATAATTATAACATTCAACAGCATTTTCGTGTCTTTCCCAAATCGGTTTGGGAAGCTTATCTTTGCTGTTTTCATACAATGGAAGAGGATTGTTTTCAGCCGGCATGCGAAGAAATTCATTTTCTTCAACATAAGGACTATTGACGTATGTAAGTCCGCGGTTAACTTTGAATAGTTCCATATAAATACAGTCCATAAAAA
>CABPZV010000241.1 GCA_902462015.1 uncultured Eubacteriales bacterium
CTGTTCCGCAATTATGCTCTTGACAAAATCTATACTCTCGCTTCGGAATATGGGAAAACCCGTACTGTTTTGAAAGGTTATATCCTTTAATGACACCTTGTTAAAGTCAGAATTTACTCTGTCTACAACAAATTTGCGGTCATCAATGGTGAGTTCCGTTCCGATAAGGTTTTCGGCATTTTCCTCCGGCTCTGATATTTGCGGTGTTTCTGCTTGCTTCGGCTCATTTTTCGTTTTCTGTGCCTGTTCTGGTATAATCTTATCTGCCGACAAAAGCCTGTTATATTTCCTATTTTCATCAGCAATAACAACATCATACCCGGCATAGAGCAGCTTGTTTGCGTATTCGTCAAGCGTATGCTTTGGAAATCCGCACATTTTGTATGCGTTATCCTCCATTTGTTTTGAAGTTAAGGCTATATCGAGTATCTGTGCCGCATTTTCCGCATCTTCACCGTAGCTTTCGTAAAAATCACCGAGAGGAATAAGGGCAACGGTTTTTGAGCCGTTATCGTCCCTGTGAAGCTCTGCAAAATATTCGGAGAACGGCTGCTGCGGTTGATTTTCTTTTTCAAACCGTTCCTCGATTAAAGCTCTGTATAAAGCCATATCATCATCTGTCAACAGGTCGTTTCGACTGTAATCAAGGTTAATTTCAACATAACCGATATGTGACTCCTTTTCATCATCGGACATTTTTGAAATTCGTGTTTGTATATTTTCATTAACTGAGGTTATTTCCACACCGTAACGAGCTGCATATTTTTTCAGATTTTCAACCGTTTCCGCATCATATGCAAGTCCTGTTGAAAGACCGCCGTTTTCGTCAAAGGAAAGTATATCGTTCAGTATATGGCGGTATATTTCATCACCGCTGTATATCTCTCTGCCGATTTCCGCTTTCAAAGTGTTTCCTTCAAAAAATGCTTTATTATCATCGGACACAGACTTCAAGAATTTATCAACCGTATTTTCTTCGTCGGCATCGTGTATAGCGTAAATATATCCGTTATCCGAAAGTATCCCTGCATATTCCTCCAAAGCGTATGCCGGAAAGCTGATTGCTCCATCCGACACGGAAAGTCCGAGAATTTCCGATACATTGGTTGCTTCATCTTCGTGCAGCTCATATGTATCTCCGTGCTTTTCAAAGGATACGCATTTTATAGCGGATATTTCCTCCTCAAAATGATAACTGCCGTTTCTGTCATAAACGCTCACTGCCGCACCGCTGACTTTTTTCATTGCATTTGCAATAACATATCTGTCGTATTCATCACGGAGCATATCATAAACTTCAAATTCATTGGCATCAAGCAGCATTGAAGCACCGTTATTCGCAAATATATCTTTCTCATATTTGTCAATGGTGTTTACAAAATATACAATGCGTTTCGGCAAAGTAGCCGCCTTTTCTTTATCAGACATATCCTTAACACTTTCAACAAACGCTATTTGTTCACTGCGTATACGCTGTTGTTCCCTTTCTTTCAAAAGGTCGGGAATATTTTTCTCTTTATCCTCTGCGGTGAAATATTTATCCTCGTCAATAAGACGGGCGATACGCTTTTCAAGGTCATTCCATTTGACAAGTGTTTTCCCGTAAGGCTTTGAATAATCGCCAAGACTGAATTCAATACCTTTTCTGCTGTTTTGAAAGTTGATATAACTGTGAGAGCCGCCATAGGTAGTACCGTGCAGTTTTTTCAAGTAGTCAACCCGTTCCTTGCGGTCGGTATGCTCTCTGAAAAACTCCGCCGTATCATACTTTCTGTAAATACCCTCGTCAATAAAGTATTTATCGATAAAGTCCTCTGTGATAAATCTGTCAGCAGCCGTATCGGTAAGCCTTTGCGAAGTATATGTTTTACGCTCAAGCTGTAAATCGGAAAGCTGTTTATACACACGCTCCGGTCGATACATACGAAAACGCATTATATCCTCATTTTTGTTTCGCTCGGCAAGAGCCGCCGTTATTTCCGTAAGCTCCGATAATTGCTCCGGATTATTAAGCATTTCCGTGATACGCTTTGTGCTGTCGGGAAAACCGCCCTTAAACCATTCCTCATTGAACATATCTTTTAGGTCGGGAAATTCGTCATAATCAAGGTCTTTCTCCATATACCAAAATGCGTCTGCTGCCTTTTTCAGCTCATAACTCCGCATTTGTAAAAGCACACTTGACGGTGCAAATCTTCCCAAATCCAAAAGCTCGTCAATGCGTTTTGCGGCATCTTCCCAAGAAATGAGCTGGGCGGTATTTATATTTGCCGTATTACCGTATGAAATACGAATACCTTGCTCACTCCACCAAGCAGACACATTCCGTCCGTCAACAACAAAGCCTTTACCGGAAGTACCGTAAAGGCTTTTAAGAAATTCTGATTTATCCGCAAGAGATTTATTCTTTGAAAATTCTATGCAAATATCTAAACGGCTTTGAGGGTTTAATGAGCCATCGCATAAAACTTCGTCAATAATCTGCCCCGGCATAGAAAAAGCAGCACCGAAAATTTCGTGTGCTGCTCTCTGTACGGTTTCTCTCTGTTGTTCTTCTGTCGGAATGAGGTCAAACAGACTTAACTGTAAACTACCTCCGGCAGTACGATTTCTTCCGCTGAATGGAGTAGGTTGTTCATCAGTCCTGCCCACATCATCGGGTCTTTCGCTTTCAGTTCCTCGTTTACGCCCTCTGTTTGTGCCATCTCCTTGATTATCCTCTGTATCTGCTCGGTCGCTGATGTCTGTACTTCCAGCA
>CABPZV010000242.1 GCA_902462015.1 uncultured Eubacteriales bacterium
AAAAAAGGCGGAACGTTTGCCATCCACGACCTGATGTCGCCCCGTAGATACGGTGATATGCAGGCGTTTGTCCGAAAGCTCAGGGATATGGGCTATGAGTGTGTGGAACTGATCGACACGACCGACGGTAGCTTTATGACACCGAAGGAAGCCTGCCGCCTGATGCTTCGCGGCCCAACATTGTTGGTAGGAAAAAAATAAACGGACTAAGGGAAAGGCGGCGATGATATCAGCTGCAAATCCAAGGAAGAACTGTTCGGATATCCGGAGAACAATTTCTTGACAATATCGAAACTCTGTTTCCGAATACCGATGCGGCGGAATTGGTTCTGGGGCGCAGTACAGGAAGTAGCTTTGAGCATTATTTCGACAGTCTTGTGCAAAGCAATATCAAAGAGAGCGTCATGTTCTTTCGCACAGATGGCATTGACGATATGGATGAACTGCTGCCAATTTTGTACGAAAAACCTGTGTGGTCCGCAAAGCATGGTTGGATGCTCGTTGACTACGCAAAATCTTGTTTGATAGGGTGTAATGTTACCGTTCCTTTTGAACAAGTAGCGGAATTGTTTATAATTCCGCCCGAATTTGCTGAAAATCGTGTCCCGAACTCAGAACCGCTTTCAAGAAATGAATTACAATACGGATTACAAATATGGGTGGAACCAATCTCTGCTGACAGTAGTTTAAGGGAAGAACTGCGCGGCTGGTATCGTGTAAAGCATCATGCTACTGAAAATGAATGCGGCAACCGTTTTTCACTGGATAGTTATGGTGCAAAATGGCTTGCCTTTTCAGAAAAATCGGAGGCCAGGAAGAAATGAATAATATAAAAGAAAAGTATACTTGTGATGCTTGCAGATATACTTTTGAATCGGATAAATTGCCGGATCGTTACCCTGACTGCGGCAAATTACAAGTACGCAGGGCAAGCGAACCTGAGATATATGAGTATGAACATCGTTTTGACAATGAAAAAGAGTAAAAAATCAGCGGTTCAATGCTACGGACTGATAACGAAGTATTAAACAAAACAATTTATTAGGTGTGGCAAAGGCAAATCATAACCACCCGCTATGTTTTTTTGTTTCGTACGCTTTGTGTCCTCAACCGTCTAAAGACATTAATAAAAATCGTAAAACTATCAGTTACGAAACAAAAACATGGCAAAAAGCTAATAAGCTTCTGCCATGTTTTTTAATCAATATAGCATTTTTGCTGTAATCTCATTTTTACGCACATACGGTTCTGCCCAATATCGTGAATCAAACGAATTATTCCGATTGTCGCCCATGACAAAATAACTGCCTTTGGGAACAATATAAGTAAATCCGTTTTCGGTGATCCGTTCTCCTTCTGTTGCCGCTATGCGTTTGACAAGCGTTTTTCCATCATGCTCAAATATTATAATATCTCCGGTTTTCAGTTCACCATAAATTCTGCTGCCGATAATGTAACTTCCGGCTTTCAATGTCGGTTCCATAGACTCACTCGGAACATATCCGATAAAAAGGATATACTTGAATGCCAGTACAATAACAAACAGAATCAATCCCGGTATTATAAATCTCTTTTTTCTCATACAGCATCACCGGCGAAGTATAAGTCGTTAAGTTCAGGAATTTTACGCAGGTACTTGCGTGCTTTTGACATCTGCGCTGTTACAATATTCGTCCGCATGTGAAGTCTTTTACCGATTTCATTGCACGAATATCCTTCTACAACAGACATCATCAGTGCGTCAATTCCTTTTGCAATACCGGTGGGTGCGCCCTTTTTTACTTTATTTATTGTTTCGATGCACTCAACCTGCGTTTCAAATGAGGGAGCAGCAGTTTCTTCTGCTCGAATGCTGTTGATATCCTCAAGCGATTGTTCCGCTTTGGATTTTTTCACTCCATAGCGCAGAGCGTCGCAAATTTCATTCCAGATAAGTCTATATGCATATGTAGAAAAAGTTCCGCCGCAATCACTGTAAGCTGCCTTACATAAACCGATACAACCGATTTGAAACAGATCGTCATAAGAATAAAAGTTCGGAGTATCCAAGCTGTGAATTTTATCGCTTATAACTTTACCGACAAGTCCCATATTTTCTTCGACTTTCTTTTGCATTTCTTTCGTTAATGTCATGATGCCAACGCGCTCCTTTCAAAATTTTTTCTTTCACGCTTTTTTCTTAAATAGCGTTCATATTCCTTTTTGCTTTCCTCAATGACAATATTGCAATAATACTCACTCAAATATCCGATATGAGCTTCCCGCTGTGGTGCGCCGAGCAAACCGGCAAGCCACTGATATGCCTCCTGCTTGGTCATATAGTCATCGCGGATCAGTTTTGAAAAATGTTTGTGTGCCTCATTTCTGAGCTTACGAAGCTTTCGGTCCGCCATTGTTCCCGCCGGAATATTTGTTCCTGTATGAACGCGCACATATGCGTCGCATTCCGGGTAATGTGAACATACATAGAGCATTGTTCCGCGGCTGTTATCTTTATAGATACCATCAGCACTTCGGTAGGTAACAGGACTACCGCAATACGGGCATCGGTGAATGCCGCCGGTGATTCCCTTCCTTTTTTTCTTCATGTTGTTTTCCTCCAATCATTAAATGTTTTTGTCCTGATATGCAATAAAAAAGCCGAAAGTCTGCAAAAATAGGCATACAGAATCAAAGTGCCGATATATTGGTGTCTCACTCGGCGTTT
>CABPZV010000243.1 GCA_902462015.1 uncultured Eubacteriales bacterium
GTAGCCTCTATAGGCGGATTCCACTTACTTTTTTCAGTAGTGATAAAATTCACCACTGAAACGCCTTATGACGGGGCTAAAGCCATTTATTGAACAAAAAAATATAATATACTTTTTGCAGAAATGTATAGACAAACACTTTTAAAAGTGATAGTATTAAATATATATTAAATATACAAATTTTATGTTCAGATTTGTTTCCAATAATAGCTTCCGGCACTTATTGAACAGATCGGCAAACTGAGGAAGGACAAATGAGTTCAGAAAAAACAGTCTACTCCATACTCACTGAGATGATTGAAAATAAGCTTGGAATATCTCCCGAACAGGTAAGCGAAGACTCAAGATTTATCGAAGACCTCAGTGCAAGCTCGATTGATATCGTCATCATGCTTTCAGACATTGAGGACAGTCTTGGCATTACTATTCCCGATGAAATTCTGTTATCAATGAAAACCGTAGGAGGGGCAGCGGTAAAAATTTCTGAAATATCCGGATTGCAAAGTGGTATCGAAACAGAAATTACCGAACCGGAAGAAGACGAAGAAGATTAATAAAAGCTCTGAAAAACTAATTTCAGCATACATAAAACAGAAATTTAATCTGCGCCCGACGATCTGCGCGGAATTCAGCGGCACACAAACTGGATAAAACTTAGTATGCACGAAAGGAATGGTAATAAATATGAAAAAAGCAATTATGTACGGAGGCGGCAATATCGGACGGGGTTTTATAGCACAGCTGTTTTACCTCACCGGATATGAAACGGTATTTATTGATGTAAATCAAAATCTCGTTGACTCGCTTAACAAAACTCATGAATATCCTATATACATTACCGGAGAAAAAGATTATGAAAAATTTACAGTAAAAAATGTACGTGCGGTAAATGGAAATGATACAGAAGCAGTAGCTGATGAGATATCGACTGCCGACATTATGGCAACGGCCGTCGGGGCAAACATTCTCAAATTTATCGCCGCCCCGATCGCCGCAGGAATCCGCCGCAGGATGGACAACGGCGGAAGCCCTCTCAACATTATTGTGTGCGAAAACCTGCTGGACGCAGACAAATATCTGCGTTCGCTCATCGAGGAAAAAACAGACGCGGCGGCAAAGGAATATCTGAAAAATAAAATCGGAATTGCGGAAGCTACAATCGGAAGAATGGTACCGGCGGCTCCTGAGCGTATAAAAGCTGCCGATCCCCTTGCAGTCTGTGTCGAGCCTTACTGCGAGCTTCCTGTCGACAGTTCGGCCTTTGTCGGGGAAATCCCGGAGGTTTACGGCATCAAGCCGTTTGCGCCGTTTGATTTCTTTATACGCAGAAAACTCTTCATGCATAACATGAGTCATGCCGTACTTGCATATCTCGCCAAGAAAAAAGGATATACATACATATGGGAAGCAGCGGCAGATTACGAGCTTAGATATATTGCGCTCGGCGCGCTTATAGAGGCATCTGAAGCTTTAGCTGCAGAATACAAAGTTCCCTTGACAGAGCTCATTGCATTCTCATACGAGCTTCTTTCCCGCTTTGACAACAAGCTTCTCGGAGATACCGTTGACAGGGTCGGCAGAGATACCGTCCGTAAGCTTGCGAAAAACGACCGTCTTACAGGTACGGCGCTTCTCTGCTTAAAGCATGGCGTCCGACCTGAATTCATAAAAAAAGGTCTTTGCGCCGCGTTTGAATTTTCCGCAGACGGAGATGCCGCTTCCGAAGAAGTTTTCTCATATACAGAGGAAAACGGTTTAAAGAAAGCGGTTCAAAAATACTGCGGTCTCAGTGAAGCTATACCGGAAGAAGCACAGCTGATCGATTTTATAGTCAGCTGACAATCATTCAGCGCTAATAATAACTTAGGCAAATGTCTCACCATTAAGGCAGCAGCTTTAATTAATGGTGGTCGCCTATTAGGGTGGCAGCTTTAATGGCGTTCGCCTATTAAGGCGGTGGGTTACATTTCCCCATTCAGTGGAGATACAATCTCCTGCTGAATGGTTGCTACGCCATTTGACGGGGCAAGCCCCTTATTGAAAATTTATTTCAAATTCAGAAAGGAAGCCGGCATTAGATGCGGCATATTTATTGCTATGTTTGACAACGATATATTGCTCGGGAAGCTCCCGGACGTCCTCACTTTCAGCGACGGAACAAAGGTAAAAAGCGCGGAGGACTGGAAACGGAGAAAAGAGGAATTTTATGATTTGGTAATTGATACGGAATACGGCGGCATGCCTCCGGAACCTGAAGTCTTCAAAGTCGATAAGGTCTGCATGGGCTTTAACCGTGAGTTCGACACATACCGCATTACCGCTGGAACAAAGGAAAAGCAGATCACCTTTACAATGCACGTGCTGTTTCCGAAGAAATCAAAGGGAGAGGATGAACTTGAAAAGTTTCCTGTTATACTCACCGGCGACGGATGCTTCAGAGACTGCACCACTGACGTGCTGAACGAGGGCTACAGACGTGGATACGCCATTGCCATTTTCGACAGAACAGAGCTTGCTCCCGACATGTACAACACAGACCGGACGCTCGGCATTTACAGCATATATCCCGATTTTCCGTTCTGCGCAATTTCCGCTTGGGCATGGGGATATCACCGCTGCGTTGACGCACTGTATCAAATTCCTGACGCTGACACGGAACATATAGCGATATCAGGCCATTCAAGAGGCGGAAAA
>CABPZV010000244.1 GCA_902462015.1 uncultured Eubacteriales bacterium
AACCGATTTTGAAATGAGTGCCATTGCTATTAACGGTATTAAATTGAATCTTGCCATTGACATTGACGATGCGGAAATTCAAAGCAAAATTGATGAGATTATCGGCGCAGTAAATGATTTGGATGAAGGTTCATCAGAACTAAAAGACGGTGCAGAAGAGCTGTATGACGGAACAAAGCTCTTAAATGATAAGGCCGGTGAACTTTATGCCGGAGTTTGTGCGTTAAATAATGGATCTGCCGATTTATCAAGTGGCTTGTCGGCAATTACGGCAAAGAACAAAGAACTTCTTGATGGTGCATACTCGGCTTTCAAGGGACTTTGCTTTGCATCTGAGACGATACTTAATGCAGAACTCACAAAGAACGGCTTACAGACCGTTACTCTTCCCCCCGAAACTTACGCCACGGTTTTAACAGAGCTTCTAAAAACGATGAACGCTGATGCTGCTTACAATATGGCATACGGAAAGGCGCTCTCTGAAGTAACCGCACAGATTGAGATGCAGGCAGATGCTTTGTATTCCGGTTACGTCGAGCAGAATGCCGATGCTATTTATCTCGCTTATGTTCAGTCGCAAGCTGATACCTTGTATGCAAAGGTGGCGGCACAAGCAGTATTAAAACAGCTTGCTGCAAGCGGATATACGCTCGAACAAGCAACCGCATATATGCAAACCGCCGAAGGTCAGGCATTGATCTCTCAGGCAGTTGGTGCTATGACCGACAAACAAAAACAGCAGATCATAACCACTGCCGTTGCAAATTTGTCCGATAAACAAGAAACGCAAATCAAGGCCGGTGCTGTTCAGTCTTTGACGGATGAACAAAAAACGCAGATAAAGAACGGTTATATTGAGCAGACTATGAAATCTAAAGAAGTAACCGATCAGATTACCTCCGCTGTTGCCACTGCAAATACCGCAGCCGCAAGCGTAGCAGAGATCAAAGGTCAGCTTGATAATTACAGCCTTTTCTATGAAGGACTGAAAAGCTATACATCTGCGGTCAGTGATGCCGCAAGCGGAGCCAACACCTTGAAGATAAATATGGATACTCTCTATACAAATATAGGCACGCTGAAAACCTCTGTTGGTGAACTGAACGACGGTGTAAAGGCTTTGTTTGACGGCACAATCGAACTGAATGACGGAACGAGAGATTTTGTGAATGAAACCGATGGTATTGAAACCAAAGTCAGCGGTGAAATTGATTCTATGATTACCGAAGCAACCGGAAGTGATTTGAAAATCGCTTCCTTCGTATCCGAAAAGAACACCAATGTGAATGCAGTTCAGTTCGTAATTCAAACCAAAGCAATCGAGATTGCTGAAACGGTTATTGAAGACCCCATAATAGAAGAAAAACTCAATTTCTGGCAGAAATTTTTGAAATTATTTGGTTTATATTAAATGATTAAGAGCGACAGAAAGAATAATTTCTGTCGCTCTTATCTATTGACAAATTAAATAGTATTCCCAACTTTCCAAAAAATATTCATCCCTCCGCCGGAAAAATCTTGATTTTGGGCGAAGGTTTTATTATATCTATAAAAAAGTGAGCTTGAGCATATTAAATAGTATTTAAATCATCTGAAAATTACCCGACTATGCAGCAGCTGCGCAGACGCAATTTGACAGTCAGTTTCGTTTGTCAATCAGTTTCGTCTGTCAATTGGAATATATTCTACATGAGGGCGAACAGCTTTATAAGCCGGACGAATGATCTTTCCTTTTCCTATAAGCTCCTCCATACGGTGAGCAGACCAGCCTGCGACACGCGCCGTCGCAAAAAGCGGTGTATACAGCTCCTGAGGAAGTCCAAGCATCCTGTAAACAAATCCGCTGTAAAAATCTACATTTGCACTTACGCCCTTGTAAATATTCCGCTCCTTAGCAATAAGCTCTGCGGCAATACGCTCAACATTCGTATGCAGCCTGTATTCACTTTCCATGTTCTTCTCAACGGCAAGCTTTTCTACAAATCCCTTGAATACTTTGGCGCGCGGATCGGAAACAGAATATATAGCATGTCCCATACCGTAAACCAAACCGGATTTATCAAACGCTTTTTTGTTCAGAATCAAATCAAGATAGTTTTTAAGTTCTTCCTCATCGTCCCAATTCTTAACATTGGATTTAATGTCCTCAAACATATCGACAACCATTTTGTTAGCACCGCCGTGCTTAGGACCCTTGAGCGATCCGAGCGATGCTACAATCGTTGAATAGGTATCCGAACCGGATGATGTTACTACATGAGTAGTAAATGTTGAATTGTTTCCGCCTCCATGCTCTGCATGCAGCACGAGCGCCATATCGAGAACTCTTGCTTCAGTCTCGGTATATGACTGATCGATCCTAAGAAGCTGTAGTATAGTCTCAGCGGTAGAAAGCTCTGGTTTAGGCGGATTTATATGCAGTCCCATACCATTATGATAGTATTCATACGCAATATAGTTATAACATATAAGCATAGGAAACTCTGCAATCAGCTGTATAGATTGGCGGAGAACATTCGGCAGGCTTGTATCATCGGCACAGTCATCATACGAATAAAGTGTAAGTACGGAACGGGCGAGCGCATTCATAATGTCACGGCTCGGTTTTTTCATTATAATATCACGCACAAAATTCTGCGGAATACTCCTGTAATAACCGATAATACTATTAAAGCTATCA
>CABPZV010000245.1 GCA_902462015.1 uncultured Eubacteriales bacterium
AGAATCAAATCACAAATCATATCTAAGTGTTAGTATAACATAAACACTTGAAAAATGCAAGTATTTTTTAATGATTTAAAACTTTTAAAAATAAATATTGTTATTTTCAGCAGTTTCTGCCGTAAAGTAAATATATAAAACATTACATAATGAATAGATAGTTATGGTATTTAAAATCAGTAAATTAATAAACCCATATATGACAAGCACCATTTTTATTAGGTGAATTATAAATATTTTGTGAATTAAGTTTCGGCTCTATTGATTTTTCCAAACTGTAAGTATATAATAGGAATGTATTCTGAATTTAAGATTGATCGTCGCATAGTAATGAATCAATTTCTAATTTTCGATTCGTATTATGCGGCGTTTTTTTATATCTGAATATCAAAATAATTTTTATACGGAGGTATTCGTTAATGAACGGTACAGTCAAATGGTTCAATGAGCAAAAAGGCTTTGGATTCATCGCAAACGATAATGGAGGCGACGATGTATTCGTACATTTCTCATCAATAACAGGTGATGGGTTTAAAACTCTCACTGAAGGTCAGAAAGTAAGTTTCGACACAGAACCCGATCCAAAAAATTCAAGCAAGCTTCGCGCCGTAAACGTCGTTAAGCTGTAAAGTTAAGAAAAAAGCTCAGCGGCAATATATTTGTCAGTAATAAAAGCTTAATAAGCTGTTGTATGTCACATTCACAAACTAAAAAAGCTTGCGCAGAACAAGCAAAAAAGTCAGTCTCATTATATGTTGTATGAGACTGACTTTTTAATTTAATCTGTACAGATCGCTTCAAAAAATTCAATAAGGGGCTTGCCCCTTCAAATGGCGTGGCAACCATTCCAGTAGGAGGTTGTATCTACCGCTGAATGGTGAAATGTACCACGCCGACTGAAAGGCGATCGCCATTAGGGCGGCAGCTTTAATGGCGATTGCCTTAATGGCGGGACATCTTGCCTCAGTTATAACTTACGGCAAGACATTGATCATTATTTTTTCAAAATATACGAATCAAAGCTCTATTCCGAAAGCCCGCAATACCTCCTCAACCTCTTCTGTCGTATAGAGCTCGCAGATTGCAGCATATTTTTCATCAAAATTATCTACCTTTGAACCGTCTTCGTTGTAAAGTGCTCTTACAGCCGCTATAATATCGTCACTTGCATCGTAAGGCAAATAATCGTCTATACCGTCAAGTTCTTCAATCGGAACATGCTCTCCGGTTACATTAAAATACTGCATATAGTCATATACAACCGTCTTATTTCTTGCATTGGACGCATCAATACGTAAAACGCAGTTAAAGCTGAAGGACAGACGCGCATATTTCAGATATCCATTGTCTTTCGATATTACAAAAGAAATTTTTACATTCGCAACATTACCGGGAGATTCAAGATTGTCAAACTGCGCAAGAGCCGCCGACTTTAAAGTGTTGATACCGATGCCGCCTGCCTCAAGCTGCGAAACCGGGATGTCCGAAACAATTACATAGTCGCCGTTATCTATATATACTGTTTCTCCCGAAACAACCGAGACATCAAGTTGTTCAAAAATTCTGTACAGAGAAAGCTGATCGCCGATATTTTGCACGGCAAGATTACCGCTCATATAATACGGGTCGCTTTCATTAAAGAAATACAAATTCTCCCCGTTATAATAGCTGAGTAATCCCACTCCCTCTCCATTAACCGAATCAATCTGATTTACCTTTGCAACCGAAAAATCTCCGTCATCGGAAATACGGTATTTAGCACGTCCTTTTAAAGCAGCGGAAACAGAATTATCCGTTGCATAAAAACGGCGATCTGCCGAAATGTCAAATTCAGATTCAACAAAACTTTTCTGCAAAGCAGAGCCGAGCAGTTCATCTGCTTTTACATCTTGGGCAGTCATGGAATCATAATCATCGGAAATCACCGAATCAAGAGATATATCCTCAAGAACATAGCTCTCTTCTGTTTCGGGTTCTTCGGTTTCAATCGGCTCCGTATCGGAGGTAATATCGTCGGAAGAAGAATCATCCGGCGTATCCTCTGTGATTTCACTGGATGATGTATCGTCTGATGTATCTGAGTTACCATCGGCAATTATCTTCATAAGCCTAACTATATCTTTGGCGTTAGTCTTTCCGTCTGCATTAATATCTGATTGAGTTACTTCAATTTCTTCTCCTGAAATAAGTCTCATCAAACGCACTATATCCTTAGTGTTTACACTTCCGTCACCGTTCACATCTCCCAGACGGTATTCTTCTGTCTTCTCAGCAGCATCGTCTGCCAATACCGAAACACCGTTCAGTACAGGATAAAATGCAAGCGCGCCTGCAAGAAGCGCCGCTGTTAATTTCTTGTTTTCTGCCATTTATGTAATCCTTTCCAATTATTCTGTGTCCAGATATCCTGCAACATCAGAAAAATCCGGACTGTATAGTAATAATTAGTTTATCATAAGCACAATGAAAAGTCAATATAAAATATTGTTAACAGAGTTTATATCAGGAATAGATACAAAAATAATGAAAATCAAAAAAGTATATTTAGATGCCTAAGATTCAATAAGGGGCTCGCCCCGTCAAATGGCGTGGCAACCATTCCAGTCGAAGATTGTATCTCCCACTAAATGGTGAATGTAACCCCCC
>CABPZV010000246.1 GCA_902462015.1 uncultured Eubacteriales bacterium
CCGCCCACAAGATGCATTGAAAACAGCGAGTATGGGAAAAGAACGCAATGTAAAAGTGGATATTGTTATCCTGCTCCGCTTTGAGCCTTCGGATTTCTTCCTTTATTTCCTCTATTCGGTTTTCGTCGCTTTCCTTTTTACGTCGGAATGAACCCTCTGTCAGCAAAATAGCTGTCAGAATGATAACGATTATTCCGACAGGAGAACGAAGCGCCTTTACAATGGCACCTGCATACGGTATAGAAAACACCACCTTGCCCTTGACTGCTTCTGCACTAATCGGTTCATCAGATATATTGTTTGCATCGCCCTTTGTGGTGAGTGTATCTCCGTTTTGTTCTTTAATTCGGTGTACTATCATTTCTCTGCCGCTGTCGTAAACCACAATATCGTTTATGTTGTAGCTTTCTGACTCACGAACAATAATAACATCATTTACACTTAATGTTGGCTCCATACTGCCCGAAAGTACCACCGCCACACCAAATCCCAAGGGCATAGGAAGTTTGTTGCCTGCAAGGCTTTGAGCATTTGCAAAGTAAACATTAAGACCTAACAATATTCCAAGAATGGCAAGTGATATCCTTCTTATCAGAGCAGAATATTTAATTTTTTTCGTTTTTTCTTTCATAAGCATCATTTCACTTTTATGACGGGGTTGTAATTTCAAAATATCCGTCTTTATTTATATGCAGTCCGCCAGGCGTTGTGTTTTGCTTATCTTCCGGCTCTTTAACACCATCCGGAGTTATCACATTACGTTTTTTGTCTATTGCCGCCCAGTTGTTTTGCGTAACAATAATTTCTGATTCGGCAAGGAGCATATAAAGCTCAATAGCCCTAACCTTGCGTCCAACTAAAATTTTCAACACGTCGTCCTTGGTTTCAAAAGTAATGCCCTCTATTTTCGCCTTATATTTCAGCCTCACAAGACACTCTTTTTCGCCTAAGATAAAGCGGCGTTTGCCGGTATATACCTTTTTAAAGACAAACCGACCTCCAGAAAGTATATAAGTCTTCTTTTTATCAAGGTTAAATCCAGCGCCCTCTTCGGCAGGAATAAAACCTGTAACATAAATAGGTCTTCTAAACAATGCCAACAGAATAATAATAATTCCTGCTGCAATAATAGCCGGGAACAATACCCTTGATAAGAAATTCCACAAAACAAGCGGTTCAGCAAGCTCTATACCGTTTCCGTTAACAGGAACAGCACCGGGCGCTGCAACAGACTGCGTTTCGATAGAAAGCTTGAAAGTAACATCCTCATTGACAGCCGCCTCAGCAATAATGGTATCGTTAATGTCATTCAGTATGAGAGCATCGTCTCTACCATCCTCAAAGGGCCATTGCCATTCAAATGTATATACTACATATTTGTTTACATCTACCGTACCCGTCTCAATAATTCCGGATAGGCTTTCGGAATATACCCAGCTGATTTCACTGCCTAATATCCATCGGTCTCCGCTGCGAAGCCGCACCTGCATTGGCAGGTCGCGATTTGAAAGGGTAAATACGCTGTCTAACAGCATTGTATAACTAAGCGATATATTACCGGTATTTTTAATGAAAAACTCATATTCGTTTGAAGTGCCGGGAGCAATAATCTTATCGTCTTTAAGGCTATTTACGGTGATTTCGCCCTTATCGTTAGCATAAGCGGTTTTGAACAAATCAACGTCGGTGTTTACCTGCCACTGAGCATTTTCGTCACTGGTGAGCATATCCGGCTCTGCGTTAGCTCTTATATAACTAAAGCCGTCTTTATCAAATATCTCGCGGTCGCCGTGATACGTAAGCGGAATAATATTGCGGTCGCTTTGTGTCAGTCTTCCGAGCACAGGGCTGAGTAACATCAAGGTAAGCATTACACCGATAAGCAAAAACAATACAACAATCCAGATGTTTCGCCAGGTATGCTTTATATTCTGTTTTGACTCGTTTTTGCCCATTGAGTTTTCCTTCCTTTCTGTAAATTTTTTAAAGTGTTTTTTCAAGCTTTTCAAAAAACAAAAGATTTTTGCCCTTTGAAAAAATCGAAAACTCGCCCACGCCGTGCCACGACCGGCGCAAGCGAAAATCTTTCAATAAGATTATTTAATCAGTAAAGATTAGTCAATCTGAGTTGCAGAGATGGTGATTTTGAATGTAACATTTTCCAGAGCTTCAGCATTACCCATAGCGGTATCCGTTGCATCCTGCTCTGCCATCTCGTCTTTATCAGTAGTATTGGTATCATCTTCAGTTTCAAATACCCACTCCCAACCGATTGTGTATGCTTCGTCAGCAGAGGTGAAAGCTGAAGGAAGGTTACCGGCATCATATTGTTTCGTACCAAAACCATCTCCGGACAGTGCTTTTACAGCTCCTAACAACTCGGAAGCTTTATTGTATTTAGTAGCTTCGGTGGCACCAGGCGCCTTCAAGGTCCACTTGAAGTTAGGGTTAGCATCCAATGAATCATAATCACCTGTAATGGTTGGCTCTACTTTAAAGTTATAAGCAACTTCTGGAGCTTCAATTTTATCTGTTTTATAATTTGTGTAACCGAAAGCAAATGTAGCAGATTTAGAGGTTCCAGGAGCAATAACATTGCTGAAACCGTCAACCTCACCTGATGCCTTTACATTGGTATAC
>CABPZV010000247.1 GCA_902462015.1 uncultured Eubacteriales bacterium
ATATTTGCCATTGAAAGCAAAACTGTTACAACGGATGTTGCTATCGAAGGAGCTTGGTGGAATTCAGATAATGTAGATAAGATGATTAGTGATAATCTTGTTTACGAGGGTTGATAAGTATCATAGTTATTGTGATATCTATACGTTTATCAAAAAATTATGCTTCCTCGAATCACTTATAAGCTGTGAAAAGCTCGTGTAATAATAAAAATCCAGAGATACGGCTATGCTAACTCTGGATTTTTATTTCTTTCAAATAAGGACTTTCTCAGAATTTCTGACTTGCGGCAGTCTTCTATGAAGTTTTTTCTTATATTCCTCTTTTTTCTATTAAATCAGAAAGTGTAATACTGTCAAAAAACTCGTTAATCATTTTGTCAAGCTTAAGCCACATAGGCAGCGTCAGGCAAACATCTGCATGCTTGCAAGACTCATTTTCAAACTCAGGACAATCAACCGGAGTAAGGCTCCTTTCGGTCAGCCGCAAAATGTCTCCAACTGTATATTTTTCCGGAGATCTGGCAAGTCTGTACCCCCCGCCTTTTCCATGAGCTCCGTCAACAAGCTTTGCCTTTGAAAGCGATGTCATAATACCCTCAAGATATTTAAGTGAAATATCCTCCACCGCCGCTATGTCTTTGAGCGGGATATAATTATCCAAACTGCGCTGCGCAAGGTAAAGCATTACCCTCAGTGCGTATCTTCCTCTTGTCGACACAATCACGGTATAAAATCTCCCTTCTATAATCCGTCAGACCATTCTGCAGCCCTGACAGCCTTCACAGTCCGGAAAATCCTTCTTTTCATACGCAATACCGTTTCTGTCATAATAATCGCGGACAGCAGATTTTATAGCCTCCTCGGCAAGTACGGAGCAGTGAAGCTTATGAGCGGGCAAACCGCCAAGCGCTTTGACTACGTCTTTATTGGTAACCTTCAGCGCATCGTCTACCGTTCTGCCTTTAATCATTTCTGTCGCCATAGAGCTTGAAGCAATTGCAGAACCGCAGCCAAAGGTTTCGAACTTTACATCTTCAATAACATTATCCTTTATTTTAAGATATATTTTCATGATATCTCCGCACTTTGCATTTCCTACTTCTCCAACTCCGTCAAAGTCTTTGATTTCACCCATATTTCTTGGATTCGTAAAATGATCCATTACAGTTTCTGTATATAGTGCCATTAAATTTTTCCTCCCATTTTATAACTAAATTCAATAATGGACTTGCCCCGCCAAATGGCGTGGCAACCATTCAGCAGGAGATTGTTTCTCTCACTGAATGGTGAAATGTAACCCACCGCCTGAAAGGCGATCGCCATTAGAGCGGCAGTTTTAATGGCGATTGCCTTAATGGCAAGACATCTTGCCTAAGTTATAGTTCAAAAGGCTTTTTCCCTTCGCATTTATCATGCCAAAGCGGTGACATTTCTCTAAGTCTTTCCACTGTTTCAGCAACCGATTCTATAATATAATCGATCTCCTCCGGCGTATTTTCATGAGACAACGTCAGCCGCAGAGAACCGTGAGCGATCTCATGCTTTCTCCCTATTGCAAGTAAAACATGACTCGGGTCAAGCGAACCGGAAGTACATGCCGACCCAGATGACGCACAAATACCCTTTCCGTCAAGCATCAGAAGTATAGCCTCTCCCTCTATTCCCTCGAAGCAAAAGCTGACATTGCCCGGCAGGCGCGGCGACAAAGCTCCATTAAGCTCAGAATGAGGTATTTTGGACAGTCCTTTTATAAGTCTGTCGCGCAGTGCGGATACATATTCGGCGTTTCTGTCAAGATTCTCAACCGCTTCTTCAAATGCTGCAGCGGCGCCTGCAATTGCAGGAACATTCTCCGTGCCTCCCCGCTTTCCGCGTTCCTGAGCACCGCCCTCAATAACATTAACCAGTGGAATCCCAGTTTTGGAATAAAGTACACCTACACCCTTAGGACCGTGAAATTTGTGTGCTGAAAGTGAAAGCATATCAATATTCTGAGAAGAAATATCTATATGAACATGTCCCGCGGCCTGAACCGCGTCCGTATGAAAGATTATTCCATGTCTTCGGCATATTGTTCCGATTTCCGAAACCGGCTGAATTGTTCCAATCTCATTATTCGCATACATAACTGTCACAAGACACGTGTCATCACGTATCGCAGCTTCCAACTCGTCCGTACGTACAAGTCCGTCGCTGTGAACATCAAGCAGCGTTATCTCAAAACCACGCTTTTTCAATTTTTCAAGTGTATGCAAAACGGCGTGATGTTCAAACGCAGTTGATATTATATGCTTTTTTCCTTTTTTTTCACCAATTGCGGCGGCAGATAAAATTGCCTGATTATCTGCTTCGCTTCCGCCGGAAGTAAAAATAATCTCTCTCGGCGAACACCCGAGAAGATCTGCGAATTTTTTTCTTGCAGAAAACAGAGCCTCGGCCGCCGTTTGCCCCACAGTATGGAGGCTCGATGGATTTCCGTAGTTTTCCCTCATATATGGAAGCAAAGCTTTTAAAGCCGTTTCACTCATTTTTGTTGTAGCAGCGTTATCTGCATAAACCGTCATAAAAATACCATGCCTTTGGCCTTGCAAAGACTTCCCTTTCATCAATGTTTAATTACCTATTTGATTGG
>CABPZV010000248.1 GCA_902462015.1 uncultured Eubacteriales bacterium
GCGTAAAACGTTTTCCATGGGACACGCCAATGATAAGCGGTATTATCTGGAATGTCGTTCAATTGTTTGATGTTGTATCGGCTGATTGTTTTTCAGACCGGTGAGATGAAGAAAGGAGCAAAACGTGTTGCATGCCAATGAAGGCGGCTATTTGCAGGCGCCGCTGCATGATGAAAGCGATATTAAAATATTTATTTTATTTTTGATACTGCAGCGGTAACGGTTATATTCGGCTGCGACAGTATGGTTGGACCTCCTTAATAAACAATAAATTCAAATTAGAACAGATGATCAAAGAGGGACTGCGGCGATTTGCAAATCGCCGCAGTCCCTCTTTAATGCTTAACTTGTCATATTATAAAATTTTTCAATCTCAGATTTGTTGCCAAAGTCTTCTTTTTTTAGATTAGATACTATTTCATCCCGAAGCTCGGATGAATCAAGAAGACTTTTCAGGCCGGCATATATACTTTCTGCATTAATATCGCACAATATACCGAATTTACCGCCGTCAAGCTGTTCTGCGGCTGAAACATATTTGGTAGCGAGAATAGGCTTGCGCATCATTTTAGCTTCTTCAACTGTAATCGGCTTTCCCTCATACCTTGAAGTTAGTGCAAAAATATCGCAGTCTTTAATATATGGATATGGATTATCTGTTGTCCCGAGAAGTACGATTTTGTCTGCAATCCCGTTTTCCTCCGCGCGTTTTTTGAGGGACTCAATATCGCTGGAGTCTCCTCCTCCGAGAAAATACCAGCGGACGTTATAGCCATCATTTATAAGACGCTTTAGTGCATCTGCCGCCATATCCTGTCCCTTTTGGTCGCATATGCGCGCAACAGTAAGAATTCTGGTTCCCTTAAAATCATCATCAAAGGAGCTCCCGTGAATTGACATTTCATTGATAGTAACTGGATCGTTAATATTTTCAATTACTGTACAACGGTCGGAAATCTGAGGAAGCTTATTTTTCAGTGCGTCATTAACACGCGACGATACTGTTACGATATTGTCGCACTTTCTAAAGTAGCTCAGATATAGTTTATCATCCCGGGGAGGGTTGTCGTAATCAAAGTGAAGCCATGCTATTTTTTTCTTTGCATTTACCTTGTCACACATGTAGAACATGGTTCTGTCGCCCCAATAAGCGGCCGCTACGTCGTATTTTTCTTTCAGTTCTGGCATTTTACTCATCATTCTGCACCAGAGTCTTGTGGCAATTCCAGAACGGTTGCTTCTGTTAACAACCATTTTAACTACATATGGAAAAATTTCGAAGATGGTGAGAGGAGCATGCTTAATATTGCAATTCCAGATTGTTTTTACAGCGTTATCACCGGAAAGAAGAAATAAATCTGCGTATCGCTGATCCATTGTTATAATCTTAATCTGTTTTGGAATTTTATCAATCAGCTTTCCCTCTTTTTTTGCAAGAAGCAGTGTGACGTCATATTTAGAGTAGTCAAGTGTATTTGCAAAAGCCAAGAACGATTTTTCGGTTCCGGCGCAATTCATAATAATTCCGATTATCAGCAGCTTGATTTTTTTATCTTCATTATTTACATTTAATTCAGTCACGATTAGTCTCCTTGTCGGACAGCTGGTATATTTCAGCTGTAAATGATTAACAAAATATTACTGATAATATATCATAAACCTGATGAAAAGTCAAGGTATAATTGAACCGGGTAGTTGTTGAGGTCAAAAGCTGAAAAATTGGCAAACAAAGATAGATATGTTCAAAAAGATTTGCTAAAGTAATATAAAGAATATAACTAAAAGTAAGATGTCTCCCACCTCTATAGGCGGCGGATTCCACTTACTTTTTTCAGTGGGAACAAATCCACCACTGAAACGCCTTATGACGGGGCTAAAGCCCCTTATTGAAACCGAGAGGATTATTCTATGCCTACTGAAATGAAAGAGATGATAGCAGAAGCTGCACGAACGCTTATATTTGAAAAGAAAGTTAAGAAGCTTACTGTTAAGGATATTGTGGAGGAATGTCATATTACACGTCAGACCTTTTATTATCATTTCGAAGATATTCCCGGACTTTTTAAATGGATTTTGGAACAGGGCTCGAAGAAAATGGTACAAAAGGTGCGCTGGCAAAATGGGGCGGAAGGCGCTCTTCGGTATTTTATGCTTGTCGCAATAAATGCCAGACCTTATATAGAGAAAACTATACAGACAAACTACAGAGATGAACTGGAGAATTTGATAAGCGATCAGCTGTATCAGATTTTTGAGCAGATTGCAGAGGAAGAAAAGATGTATCAGAATCTTAGTCTTTCCGAGCTGAAATTTGTTTTGCGCTATCACAGTCAGGCCATTCTCGGAATTCTTCGGAGCTGGAGTTATGAAGATACTAAAAATCTGGATCAGATTGTTCATAATATATATTTGCTGATTACGGGGGATATTTCTCCGTTTTCAAAAGAGTAGTTCATTGCTTGAATTAAATATTAAACGCTTTACACTTTTTGATTTTTGTCTATACATATACAAATTATTGACAGTTGAAATAAATACTTCAATAATATAAAATAATATAAATAAAAAGAAAAGGAGTTATTCGGAATGGCACATGAAATACTGTCTGTTAAGCTGTATGAGTTAGAAA
>CABPZV010000249.1 GCA_902462015.1 uncultured Eubacteriales bacterium
ATTCACCGAGGATGGATAACAAAATACTGTTTTCAAATGGATCAAGAGGCTTCTCTCCCATAACAATTCCAACAACCCCATATACAATGTTGTTGACACGAACAGCAAGATACAGACATTTTGCACTGGATAGTGTTTCGGTTGTTGCCCCGGCACGCTTATTATTTTTGAACACCCAACCAGCAACTGCTTTTTCATTGTCAGATGTACAAACTTCTAAATTTTCATTGGTTGCCGAAAAGATATGCGGTTCTTCCAATTTTTCCTTATCAGCCAAATAGAAAACAACATCTTTTCCTAATAGTTTTATTAACTGATTTGAGGTTACGGATATAATTTCATTTCTGTCTTTTGACTGCTGCAATAGCTGATTGGTATCAAATAACACTTTTGTACGGTACGCCGCTCTTGCCGACTGCTTCGCCTGATTTTTGAGCCGTATAGCGAGGGAACCGGTCAAAAAAGCTGCCAAAAACATAATCAGAAAGGTCACTGGATAGCCTTGGTCATACGCCTGCAATGTGAATTTTGGCTCGGTAAACAGAAAGTTAAAAACCAAAACACTGACAATCGAAGAAATTAGGCTGTAAATTTGGTGCTTGGTTATAACAGATGTTACCAGTACGCCAAGAACAAAGACAGTTATAATGTTGGATTCAGCAAATCCCAGATTTTCAAAAATCGTTCCGATTAAGCTGGACGCAAGCAGAATCACAATACACTTTAATATATCCGCAGCGGAAAAAATGATGTGATTTCTTTTCTTTGCTTTTCTTAATCGATAAACAGCCGCATAGGTAACCGTATCAGGAATAATGTGTACATCCAAATTAGGAGCACTCGCAATCAGCTTCTCTGTTAAAGTCGGTTTGCTGAACAAATGTCGTTTCACTCCGGAGCTTCGCCCGATCACAATTTTGGAAACACCGGAAAGCCTTGCAAACTCCGCAATCTGAAAGGAAACATCTTCGCCGTAAACCGTCTCAATTTTTGCGCCAAGCTGTTCCGCAAGACGCATATTGGAGCGCAAGCGTTTCACATTTTCCTCACTCATTACCGAAAAATCCGGAGTTTCCACAAACAACGCTGTGAAAGTTCCTTTGAAGGCGGTAGCCATTCTTGCGGCGGTACGAATAATTTTCGCATTAGAGGGAGACGAAGAAAGGCAAACAAGGATATGTTCGTTTGTGTGATAATCGCCGTGACTTTTTAACCGGGCGTTCTCCGTCAGAATATTCACTCGATCCGCACATCGGCGCAGTGCAATTTCCCGAAGTGCCGTCAAATTTTCTACGGTAAAAAAATTCACTACGGCTTGTTTTGCTTGCGTTTCCTTATAGACATTTCCGGCATTCAGTCGGTCAATTAACTCCTGCGGCTCAATATCTACCAATTCGACCTGATCGGCGTTATCAAATAAAGAATCGGGAATGCGTTCTCGTACCAAAACTTCTGTAATGGACGCAACTATATCACAAAGACTTTCAATATGCTGTACATTGACGGTCGTATAAACATCTATACCCGCATTTAAAAGTTCCTTAATATCTTGATAGCGCTTTGTGTGGCGGCACCCCTGTGCATTTGTATGAGCAAGCTCGTCCACAAGCATAAGCTGTGGTTTTCTTTTCAGCGCTGCGTCAATATCAAACTCATGCAGCGTGATTCCGTTATATTCTACTTCTTTTGTGGGAAGAAGTTCCAAGCCATTCAAAAGCGCTGCTGTTTTTGGGCGTGCGTGTGGTTCGATATAACCAGCCACTACATCTACGCCCTGATTTTTTGCTATATGAGCTGCTTTGAGCATGGCATAAGTTTTCCCGACGCCCGCTGCATATCCAAAAAAGATTTTCAAATGTCCTTTGGTTTGATTTTCTTCTTCAACTTGGATTACCTTTAACAGCTCATCCGGATTTAGTCTGGACTCACTCATACGCTCACCTCCTGTATAACAATTATTATAAATGAGAACAAATAAATTTCTGACAAGCATTTTGGTGCTGACATTAAGATTGCATAAAGATTATACCACAATTTCATCTTTTTTTTTCATCTGCGTTCACCGAGCATGGATTTCTTCTTTGAAAAAGCTCCGTAACAGCTCTGCAAACATCTTCTTTTTGTAATTCACCTTATCCGCCGTCCAAACAATTTTCAGGTCTTTTTCTGACTTGTCGAGCGGAAGAACCGAAAGTCCTACCGAGTTGGAAATAACCGAATCTTGCTTAATCGAAACAAATAGAGAATGAAAGTCTCCATCTAAAAAATCGTGGCAAGTATCTATCATAAAACCAAAATCAAGTTCCTGATTTTTCAGCCCTCTTTCGAATTTTTCGGCTGAACCGTAAAAAGTATGATTTCGCAGTTTGGGGCTTTCTTTGAAAAGTGTTCTAACAGCTCTGCCGACTGCTCGACTAAATCAAAAGTTTCAAATGCAATGCGGAGCGAAGAAGAGAGACTATGTTCCTTTGTCTGCAAATTATTTTCAGCAAGAAACATATCCACCTTTCTCATAATAAGGTAGCCAAAAATAAACACAAATGCAACTATGCAAATTAAAATAAGTTCTTTCATATCTCCGGTTTCCTTTACAAATTAAATATGAAAGC
>CABPZV010000250.1 GCA_902462015.1 uncultured Eubacteriales bacterium
ACTCAACTTCGGATCAGCAGAAAGTGCGAAAATGGATCTTTGCGAATTCAGCAAAAAAATTGAAGAAGTGCTCGAAGGGAGAAGAATTTCGGCACTTGGTTTCTACTGCAATCCCATCAAAAACGAGAACGAGCGCGAGGGTATTGCCAATTTAATCAAAAGCGCACATCTTTTCAACTGTAACTGTATAGGAACCTTTGCCGGAGGAAACGAAAAAAAGGTGCCGGACACCATACCGGATTTTGTCAGGGCTTTTAAACCCCTTGTAGAACTTGCCGAAAGCAAGGGCGTTAAAATAGGTCTCGAAAACTGCGGAGACGGATGGAACGGAGATACTTATAATATAGCTTTTTGTCCGGAAGCATGGGAGCTGATTTTTAACGAAATTCCAAGCGACAATCTCGGCCTTGAATGGGAGCCTTGTCATGCTCTTATGGCCTTAATAGATCCTATTGCACAGTTACGGAAATGGGCTAAAAAAGTAGTCCACGTACATGGAAAGGATGCCACCATCGCACATGACGTTATACGTGAATACGGAATCCGGGGAATTCATCAGTTTGCTTGGAACCGGACACCCGGCTTCGGAGATACAAATTGGTCTGATATTGTAACTATATTGATACAAAATGGATTCAAAGGCGCTATCGATATTGAAGGTTATCATGATCCTGTACATTATGACGATATGGAGTGGACAGCGCAGACCACATCTTTAAATTATCTGAAACGCTGCCGCGGAGGAGTTCAATATATCGATGGTCCCTACGAATATCGCGGTTTTCAAGGAAAAAGGAAATAGTCTTGTTTTTGCATGATCTCTTATGCAAATTAAAAAAACCGGCACCTTAGGTACCGGTTTTTTTATATTACAAAAAATTGAAAAAAAGACTATGCAAAATCACAAAAAAGTGTTATAATAAAGAAAATACTCTAATATTATCGTATTTCTATAGATCTTCAAGAGTAAAAATAAAATTTCAGTCTATAAAAGCATATGTATTGAATAAATATATAAACAAGACAATCAATATAAAATGAAAGGGATTGATTTTTCATTGAAAGCTTACGGAAGAAAGACTTGGCTTATTCCGGATACATTTTTAAGTTCGGTGTCCGGAAAAGGAGAGCAGCCAAGCCATGAAGCTATCTGCATTATAAACACAAGCAGCTCAGATGCGCATATAAAAATGACTCTGCTGTTCGAACAAAAAGATTTTCTTGAGGGATTCAACGCAGTCTGTCCGTCAATGCGGACAAATCATATCCGTATGGATAAAATAAAATCAAATGACGGAAATATAATTCCCAGAGATACCCCGTATGCACTTATTATTGAGAGCAATACTCCAATTGTAGTACAATACAGCCGCCTTGATACATCGAGTACAAATATGGCACTTATGACCACCATTGCATACCCTGTTGATGATAGTATCGAATCCAAATAGTATTGGACATCTATCTATATTTAAACGGATATGTTATTAATTCCGGTAATTCAGGATTATCTGTTTCTTCCGGAAACTGATGATACTTATCCCCGGAGAAACAGAACAATTCATTCTCCATCGGGGCCATGTATAAACATTATAACTTTATTATTATATTGAAAGGAAACGAAAAAATGGGATTACTTGACAGCATTAAGGGCATATTCAGCGGAGCAAAAACAACCGAGGAAAAAATTGCGAAATGGAAAGAGAACAGAAATTCTTCTAAAATAGAAGCTTACACTGATGAATCTGTAGAAAAGGAAACTCGTCTTCTCGCCATAAAAGCACTCGCAGATATTTCACGCGACGAGCTTGCGGTTAATACCTGCATGAAGCTTATCACCGATGACGACAGTGATATAAAGCTTGCGGCGTGTGAATCACTAAAAAAGATAGGAACTAAGCGTGAAGTAGACAGATTGTACTTTGTTGAGACAACAGAGCAGGACCCGGATGTAAAAAAAGCGCTCCTCGCTGCGGCAGTAAGTTCTAAAGAACGCTCCCCGAGATTTATCTAAAATATATTCTTATATTTGCGGTGCAATTATCTTTAAATTAATACTCTATCATTGTACATTAAAATTTCCCCTCCGGGACTTAAACTCCCGGAGGGGAAAACACACACTAATTCTTAAATGTGTAAGAGAGGACAAGCTTATAAGATGCCAAAAAATAAAAAGTCAGCTGCTGAACCAGGAAGTCCTGTGACAGCCGAAATTCAAAACCAACCGATAACCGAGGCAGTAGAAAAAAACTTTATGCCGTACGCAATGAGCGTCATTGTATCCAGAGCCATTCCGGAAATTGACGGCTTCAAGCCAGCCCACCGAAAACTCCTTTACACAATGTATAAAATGGGACTGCTCACCGGACAAAGAACAAAAAGCGCCAATATTGTCGGTCAAACAATGCGGCTGAATCCGCATGGAGACAGCGCCATCTATGAAACGCTTGTTCGTCTGACAAGAGGAAACGAAACACTTTTGCACCCCTTTATCGATTCAAAAGGTTCTTTTGGAAAACATTATTCTTCAGAAATGGTGTATGCAGCTTCACGTTATACAG
>CABPZV010000251.1 GCA_902462015.1 uncultured Eubacteriales bacterium
CTCTGAGTTTTTTTCTCCAAATTCAGAAGCCGAAACACCTCATATTCGTCAAGAGAAAGCAATTCTGTTCCGCTGCTTTCGACGTCCTTAGGTACAAATTTTCGATAACGCGGCATAGAGCATATGCATCTGCATTTTTCAGGCCTTGCCAAAAAATCACCTCTTTTTATTATTTTATCATTATTTTGAACATATGTCAATAACTGTATGAAAAATCAGATGGCAGTAATCAAATATTAAAACTTTTTTTATAAATGCGGGACAGCTTACTTTCAGTTATAAAAATTCTTATTTACATTCATGCGCACTTCTTGACCGTTCATATAAAAGGATGTATAATATATTTGTCAGCAAATTAAATGGTATTATAAAAGGACGTGATTTCTATGCACCCGATGCTTACATACCCGTTTGACTCTTCAGAAATTTTGAAAAAGCGAAAACAGATCAAACGTGAGCTGATTGAAAACCGCCCGTATAATATTAAAAAGAAAATAGCAGTTTTAGGCGGTTCAACAACACACGATATTATAGAAATTCTTGAGCTTTTTCTGCTAAATTACGGTATCTGCCCGGAATTTTATGAATCCGGATTCGGCAGATATTTTGAGGACGCAATGTTCGGCAGTGAGCTGCAGGATTTTTCTCCGGATATAATCTTTATTCATACATCGTCACGAAACGTTAGGAAATTTCCCGATCCTCAGATGAATGAAAATGAAATTTCTGTCATTTTGGAGGAACAATATAATGAGTTTTCTGTAATGTGGGACACCCTGCGCGCAAAATTCAGCTGCCCTATAATTCAAAATAACTTTGAACTGCCGTTTTACCGGACACTTGGTAACCGAGATACTTATGATATTCATGGAAAAACAAACTTTCTTGCACGTCTGAATATGAAATTTTATGCTTACGCACAATCTCATTCTTCCTTTTTCATAAACGATATACAGTACCAGAGTGCAGATTTCGGGCTTCAAAAATGGTCAGATCCTCTATACTGGTATATGTATAAATATTGTATGTGCCTTGAGGCAATACCCCATTTTGCATTTAATCTTTCAAATATCATCAAGAGTATCTACGGCAAAAATAAAAAAGTGGCCGCCCTCGATCTTGACAACACTCTCTGGGGCGGTGTAATCGGAGATGACGGACTCGAAGAAATAGAAATTGGTCATGAAACTTCTGTTGGGCAGGCATTTTCGGAGTTTCAAAACTATCTGAAAGAAATGAAATCATGGGGCGTTATGCTCTGTGTAAATTCAAAAAATGATATTGAAAATGCGCTTTCCGGTCTGCGTCATCCTGAGGGAACACTCCGGCCTGAGGATTTCGTATCCATCAAAGCCAACTGGAAAACCAAAGACAAAAATATTTCCGAAATTGCTACTGAACTGAATATACTTCCTGAAAGTATTGTATTTATAGATGACAACCCGGCAGAACGTGAAATTGTACACGGATGTTTTCCGGAAGTAGCAGCCCCTGCCATCGACAGACCCGAGCATTATATTATCACTATAGACCGGAGCGGCTTTTTTGAAGCTGCCGAGCTTTCTCCGGAAGATTTAAAGCGCAGTGATATGTATAAAGAAAATGCAGAAAGAATAAAGCTTCAGAAAAGCTTTGTAAACTATCATGACTATCTCGTGTCACTTGAAATGACAGCGGAGATTAAACCATTTATTCCGATATACCATTCAAGAATCGCCCAGCTTACTAATAAATCCAATCAGTTCAATCTTACTACGCGCCGTCTTACCGAATCAGAAATAGCTGCCGCCGCGGAAAATGAAGAATATATATGCCGCTGCGGCAAGCTTACCGATAAATTCGGTGATAACGGAATTGTCACAGTAGTAATCGGCAGGAAAAATTCGGACCGTCTTGATCTGATACTCTGGCTTATGAGCTGCAGAGTACTGAAACGCGATATGGAATATGCTATGATGGATGAAATTGCAGATGCCGCCATTAAGGCCCAAATAAGATATCTGCACGGATTTTATTATAAAACACAGAAAAATAATATGGTTAAAAACTTTTATGCAGATATGGGCTTTACAAAAATTTATGATAAAAACGAAAATACAGAATGGATACTGGATCTTACAAATTACATAAATAAAAACAGCGTAATAAAAGTAATCAACAATTAAGGAATTTAAAATGCCATATACAAAAATTTCTGTAAATACCCGGCAAATATATTCGAAGAAAGGAACAGACTCTTATGAGCAGAGAAGAAATATTTAAAAAACTTAATGAGGTCTTTTGTGATGTATTTGACGACCCTGATATACAGATAAGCGACTTAACAACTGCCGCGGATATTGAAGGGTGGGAATCACTCACACATATTACACTTATTTCATCTGTTGAGGACGCATTTGATATATCTTTTAGTATGAAGGAAGTAGTCAAAATGAAAAACGTCGGAGAGATGGTTGACATAATCGAAGAAAAAATCTGAACTTAATTTTATATACAAAAATTTGTGCCTTGCCGGTCAAAAGAACGGCAAGGCACATAA
>CABPZV010000252.1 GCA_902462015.1 uncultured Eubacteriales bacterium
AGGCAAGCAGACGAACTGCGTCAAGCGCCGCCCCGGCGGAAACATATGAATTGGAGGCCGCAATTTCGTAAGCTGACGCCTGCATACCGTCGCCGCACAGCATCGCCATACCCTCTCCGAATTTTTTATGGTTTGTAAGTGTACCGCGGCGATAATCATCATCATCAAGACACGGCATATCGTCATGTATAAGCGAATACGTATGAAGCGTCTCAATTGCGCACGCAAACGGAATTGCAGCCTTATCGTCTCCTCCGTGCATTCGGCAGAAGGAAAGCGTCAGAAAAGGCCGAATTCTCTTTCCTCCCGAGAGCAGGCTGTAACGCATTGCTTCATAAATTTCCGTCGGAGCGCCCTCCGGCGCTTTAAAATATTCGCAGAGCGAAGTTTCGATAAGCTTCGCGTCTTCCTTCATAAGTTCAGTTATCTTCTTTTCCATCAAAATCTTTTTCTCCGTATGTTCCATCCTCTTTTTTATACAGTGCCTTTATTCGTCGCTCCGCCTTATCGAGCTTTTCGTTGCAAAGTCTGACAAGCCCGGCGCCTTCTTCAAACATTTCAAGCGATTTGTCAAGCTCTGCGCTCCCGTTTTCAAGGGAACGCACAATTTCCTCTAATCTTGCAATGGCCGTCTCAAAACTAATATTCTTTTCTTCTTTATTCTCTCCGGATGTTTTTTTCGCTGGCATTACAGGCCGTGCTCCTTTCCCGTCAGATCTTTAAATTACTTCCGATTTATTTCAATAAGGGGCTTGCCCCGTCAAATGGCGTGAGAGCCATTCCAGTAGGAGATTGTATCTCCCACTGAATGGTGAAATGTAACCCGCCGCCTGAAAGGCGATCGCCATTAAAGCTGATGCCTTAATGGTGAGACATCCTGCCTAAGTTAAACTTCTTTTTCCAATCACCGTTCCGTCAATTTCTCCGTCAGAAGCTCTGAATGTAAAGAGGTCACCATCCTCAAGCTGCTCAATACTCTTTACAAGTGCACCGTCGCTGTCAAATACCGCAGAATATCCTCGTGAAATTACCGACATCGGATTAAGTGTCCTCAAGGCTGATGTAAGCCTCGCAAAATCTGAGCGCTTATACGAAAGCGTTCTTTCTGCCGCTGCATCAAGCTGCTTTTCAAGCATCAGCAAAATCATTCTTCGTTCTTCGGTAACAGAATCAGGCTCGGTCATGCATCTGCGTCCGGCAAGTCCGTCAAGACGATGTCGCTGAATTTTCAAATTGTGACTGATAAGCTGTTCCATACGTCCGATTATATTTCCGATTTGTCTTTGAAGAACAATAGTATCAGGGACTGCTATCTCAGCGGCTGCGGACGGAGTAGGCGCGCGCCTGTCTGCGACAAAATCCGCAATTGTGAAATCCGTCTCATGTCCGACTGCGGAAATCACCGGTATCTCCGACCATCTGATTGTTCTTGCAAGCCTTTCATCGTTAAACGCCCAGAGATCCTCAATAGAACCCCCTCCTCTGCCGATTATAATTACATCGACACGTTTTTTCGAGTTGAAATATCTGAGACCCTCACAAAGATTCTCAACCGCTTCACTCCCCTGAACGAGCGATGGAAATATCACAATTTCAGCATAAGGAAAACGCCGCCCTGTCACATTTATCATATCACGAACCGCCGCGCCAGTGGGCGATGTTATAATTCCGATTCTCGTCGGAATTTTCGGAATCGGACGTTTATATTCGGAGCGGAAAAGTCCTTCAGCCTCCAGCCTGCGTTTAAGCTGCTCGAATGCAATATAAAGAGCGCCCGTTCCGTCTGGCTCAAGTTCGTCTGCAGTAAGCTGATACTGTCCGCCCTGTACGTAAACTGAAATTCTGCCATGAGCGATCACTTTCATTCCGTCTTCCGGCGCAAATTTAAGCTTTGACGCCTGCGAGCCAAACATTACAGACCGCAAAACACCTCCTGCATCCTTCAGTGTAAAATACAGATGTCCACTTCGGTGATTTACAAAATTTGATATCTCGCCTTTGATACACACATTCCTCATGACCGCGTTTCCGTCAATCAGCATTTTTGCATATTCGTTTATCTGAGTAACGGTAAAAACTCCTGCTCCGGAATCACTTTTTTCACGTGATAATCCCGATATATTACTATATGATTCAACCATACCAATTCCCCGTTACGACTCCTGCCAGCATGGCGCCGCAAATTAAATACAGGCCGCTGACAAACCCAGCCAAAAATACTGCAGCCCGTAAAACAGCTTAGCCCGGCAGTCAGTCGCTTTCGCTCTGATTGCTTTTTCAATAAGGGGCTTTCCCCGTCATAAACGTGGCAAGAGCTGGCAAAGTCACCCCGACATTCAGTGGGAGATTGTATCTCCCACTGAATAGTGAAATGTAACCCGCCGCCATTAAGGAGATCGCCATTAGGGCGGCAGCTTTAATGGCGGGACATCCTGCCTAAGCTATACTCTGCCATTTTCCGAAATATATCTCTTCCTGCAAAGAATCGCCGTCCCGGCAGCATTATCTGACGACAGCTCCGGCGGCGCAAAATA
>CABPZV010000253.1 GCA_902462015.1 uncultured Eubacteriales bacterium
CGATTCAGGGCAGTGCCGCGGATATTATTAAGCTCGCCATGAACCGGGTTTATGCGGAACTGAAGAGAAATCATCCGAATTCAAAGCTGATTCTTCAGGTACACGATGAGTTGATTGTCGAAGCTCATGAGAGCTGTGCAGATAAGGCAGCTGAAATTCTCCGCGATAAAATGGAAAATGCAGTTGAGCTGTCGGTACCCCTGACCGTAGATCTCGGAATCGGAAAAACATGGTTTGAACAAAAGTAACCTAATTTAAAATAAAATAATTCCGCCGCTTTTTTGTCATGCAAGCTGATATTTTACGTTTGAATCTCTTGATTTCTATCATTTTCCTTTAGGTAATGGCATATTATTAATCGGTCAGGCATACATTTTATCAAAACCGATTGTACTTTCCAATCACGATTTGTCGGAGGTAAGGAAATGACCGAATATTCCATTTATAAAGATATAGCGGAACGCACCGGGGGGGACATATATATAGGCGTAGTCGGTCCGGTCCGCACCGGAAAGTCTACCTTTATCAAGCGATTCATGGAATCTCTTGTAATCCCCAATATAGAAAGTGAATTTGACCGCGAAAGAGCAAAAGACGAAATGCCGCAGAGCGCAGCCGGCAGAACCGTGATGACAACTGAACCCAAATTCATTCCGGATGAGGCTGTAGGCGTTACGCTCGGCGACAATGCGCACATGCGCGTAAGAATGATCGACTGTGTCGGATATATAGTTCCTGATTCGCTGGGACACATTGAAAACGGAAGCCCGAGAATGGTAATGACACCATGGTCTCAGTCTCCGATGCCTTTTGAACAGGCTGCCGAATTCGGAACAAAGAAGGTTATAGACGACCATTCCACAATTGGAATTCTTGTCACAACCGACGGCTCGATCGGAGATATTCCGCGCAGTTCATATGCGGAAACCGAGCGCCGGGTTGTAAACGAGCTTAAAGCTCTGAAAAAACCTTTTGCAATTATACTCAATGCAAAAGATCCTGAAAACGAAGAAACGGTAAAGCTTGCATATGAGCTTGAAGAAAGCTACAGCGCCCCGGTTGCCCTTGTGAACTGCCTTGAGCTGAATGCGGAGGATATCAGACATATTTTAGAGCTTATCCTTCTTGAATTTCCTGTATCCGAAATCGGAATAGAGCTTCCGGAATGGACGCTTGCGCTCGACTCGGATCATTGGCTCAATACATCACTGAGAAACGCGGTTCTCGACTGCGCAGGAAACATACATAAAGCCGGAGATGTAAAAAATGTTTTTGAAGAGCTTCGCTCAGGAGAAACTGTAAAGTCGGCCGATTTGAAAAGCATAGATCTTGGAACAGGAAGCGCAGCGGTAACGCTTAATCTTGCCGACGGACTGTATTACAAAATAATTAGCGAGCTGACCGGACTTGAAATCGGAGGAGACGAGGATCTGATATCTACGCTCCGTTCTCTTGCGTCGGTAAAGCACCGGTATGACAAGGTCGCTGCGGCACTTGACGATGTTGCAGAAACTGGCTACGGAATTGTAACTCCGGATATAGACGATCTTCGCCTTGAAGAACCTGAAATAATCGAAAAGCCGGGAGGATACGGTGTTCGGCTGAGAGCAAGCGCGCCGTCCATTCACATGATGCGCGCCGACATCCAGACAGAAATAAATCCTGTTGTCGGAAGCGAACAGCAATCAGAAGATCTTGTTAAATTTATGCTCAATGAATTTGAAGAAGATCCTCATAGAATATGGGAATCGAATATGTTCGGAAAAACACTTTATGAGCTTGTAACAGAAGGACTTCACACAAAGCTTTCGCATATGCCGGAGGAATCGCGTGCCAAGTTCTCCGAAACGCTCAGCCGCCTAATAAATGAAGGCAGCGGAGGAATGATCTGCATTATTCTCTGATTTTAAAGCCGCCCTACGGCGGCTGAAAGTTTTATTTATTTAACGCCTTTGCGGCATGGAGGTAGCTTTATTTTGAACGGATGCTGTGTCGGAGCTCTTCAGGACAAGGAAGTAATCAACATATGCGACGGCAGCCGTCTCGGTTATATCTGTGATGTTGCGGTAGACACCTGTACCGGAAAAATCGTCTCTATAAGCGTTCCGGGAGAATGTAAATTGTTTTCATCCCCGCGCAGCTCGCTTATAGTAATCCCGTGGGAAAAGATTGAAAAAATCGGAGACGATACGATCCTGGTAAGTCTGCCGCCGCGTTCGGAATGCCGATGCGAAAGACCCAAAAATCAAAAACCGTGGTGGAAATGTCTGTTTGAATAATATTCCCAAACAGACATTTCCACCTACGACGGAAAAATCCTGCAGCTCTCTTTCGATATGCGCCTGAATAAATCACTTTTTCAGGTATGTATCAGCTCTGCAGGATTTTATTTTTAAATCGGAGCAACGCTCCTGCGCTTGCGAACGATTGCAACCTACGCAGAGAGCGTTAGCTCCTCAGGGTTTCAGTGGGAGATTATAACTCCCACTGAAACCTTGAAGTGGAACCC
>CABPZV010000254.1 GCA_902462015.1 uncultured Eubacteriales bacterium
TATTTTTATTTTTTTAAATAATACATAATAATAATATATTATTATGTATGCTTTTTGTATGTTTAAGTGGATTATAAACATACAAATTACACCTAAAAACAAACAAAATACACCTAATTTATATCTTAGGTATTTTTTATTATATACAATTCATATAAAGCAAAAGGTTATTTGCATTATATGCGTCCTGATGGCTCTGGTCATTTGTTGAATTATATATATTATGATGGATTATATTTTATTGTAGATATGATGACTCAAACATATGAAAACTCGAAATATATAGCAAAGGAAACAGGACTATTAAATGATTATTTGAACGCCAAATATCATACGGGAATTTGTTTTTGCACAGATAGTTTAATGAAATTTATTTATTATCATTCGCGTATCCAAATGGTAAAAGGATATAAATTTTCCTATTTATTATTGGAACCGTATAAGGCTGTTCCTCCGTGTTATGTGGAATTTAAAGAGGGAAATTTAGTATTATATTATTTTGGGGACACTAATATTTTATCAGAAAGGACGAGAACAGAAATGAAAAAAAACAAAAGCTCTGAAAGAGGTAAAAGCGAAAACGAACAGAGAAAGATAAATTTTCTGAAGAACAATCTTATGGCTTTTCGTCTTGCTCTGAAGATATATCCCGAAAAGATGATAACGATGTTTATAGCGTACGTTGCATATTCGTTTTTGATATTTTTCTCATATACATATATGCTGAATTATGTTGTTAATGGACTTCAGCTCGGAAAACCGATTTCAATGCTTCTTACGTATGTGGCTGTTATGTCAGTGTTAGGAGTGATAGGTGAAATTCTTTTGATACTATCTTACAATAATTAATAAACGTAGTGAGGTTCGTATAAATAAAATAATATTCAAACGATCTGTCGAGTCGGATATAGCAAATTATGAAGACCCTGCTATGTATGACCTTTACAGACGGGTTGTTTCAAGCGGTGTTGCTTCTATAGACATGGTTATTGACTCTATTACAGGTGTACTGACAAAAATTGTTAATATAGGTACGTCTGCTTGGCTTTTGTTGAAAATAGACCCCGTACTTATTTTTTTTGCGGTTGTACCTATTGCAATTAATTTTCTGCAGCGCGTCATTGTAAAGCTTCAGCGAGGTCTTGATGTAGAATCGTATGCCATCAGGCGGAGACGGGACTATCCACAGCGTGTTTTTTACGAGAGAGAATTTGCAAAAGAAGTGCGTTTAACGAAAATACATAAGGTTATGATGCGGCGATTTAACGAGGCAATAAAAGAATATCGGCATTTGCTGCATACTAAAGGGCTGGTGGTGGCTCTTTTGAATCTTCTTTTGAAAATAGGAGTAAATACCATTTCGATAGGTGGTGCTCAGATATACGCTGTTTATCATGCTTTGGTTACGGGAAATGTTCTGATTGGTGACTGTCTTGTAATTTTTAGCGTTATTGAAAATTTTTCGGGAAATATTTTGTATATATCCAGTAATCTTTCTACTTTCCGAACGATAGGATATAACTTTCAGGACTATCGGGATTATATGGAGCGAGGAGAAAAAATAAACCAGAATCGGGGAGGGCCATGTGCTGAAGACAAAGGTGACATTGAGCTGCGTGGAGTCAGCTTTCGTTACAACGGTGCGCAAAAGGATACGCTACATGATATAAACACCACTATACATAGCGGAGAAAGGATTGCTATTGTCGGAAATAATGGAGCAGGTAAGACTACCCTTGTAAAACTTCTTATGCGGCTTTATGATCCGACCCGAGGAGAAATAAGATATGACGGCAGGAATATAACCGAATACGATCTTGTAAGCTATCGAGACAGATATGGCGTTGTGTTCCAGGATTATAAGCAGATAGCAATGTCGGTAGCTGAAAATGTACTTGGACGTCCATATTGTGAGGAAGACGAGCAGACGGTTATAAATGCCCTTAAAAGTGCTGGGATATGGAATAAAATAGAGAATCTTCCGCAAGGGATACATACTTGTATGACTAAGGAGTTTGATGAAAACGGCTTGTTTCTTTCGGGCGGCGAATCACAGAAGCTCGCTATTGCAGGCATATATGCTAAGAACTGTTCTGTAGTAATACTTGATGAACCGTCAAGTGCGCTTGACCCTCTTGCTGAGAGCGAAATGTACGAGCATATGTACAGTGCGTGTGAAGGAAAAACCATGATATTTATTTCACATCGGCTGTCTTCCGCCGTAAGCGCGGATCGGATTATTCATATGGAGGACGGTAGAATTATTGAAGAGGGAAGCCACGAGGAACTTATGAAGAACGGCGGAAGTTATGCGCAGATGTTTACCATGCAGGCTGAAAATTACAATTAAAAGCAAGGTGGCACTAACGATTTTTTCCGGCTGTATTGAGTTTGAGCTTTTGATTTGCCCGGGTTGAGTTATGAGACCAGGAAACAGCTGCAGCTTTATCTTATAATTTTTAACAGTTAAGGTATGGTGATCATTGTGTTGGGAAAGAAAAAA
>CABPZV010000255.1 GCA_902462015.1 uncultured Eubacteriales bacterium
GCAAGTCCGGGATTGTCGATAACCCTGTATGCTATCATATAGATCACTTCAAAAACAAGCTGAAGCGGTTTAAATAAAAGAGTATTTAAAATAGCCCAAAAAGACATTTTGTTTTTTTACCGTTCCTTTCGTATATACTCAAAGCGCCTTTTCTTCCGTCTCCGGCGCAGTCAGTTCCTCATATTTATTCAGCAGGTAATCGACGGCGCGTTTTGTTCCCTCGCCTCTGTATACCCATGTTTCGTCCCGTACCTCCTGCCTTCCCTGCTCATATTCGGTTTCAGTAAGGCAAGCGTCTATCATATCCTTCAGAGCCGTAAGATTGTCAGCTGTAAGCTTCCTTCCAATCCGGGGAAGCGCGGTAAAAGTCCAAAACGGAGTATCTAACCACCATGCGTCATACGGACTTTTATCAAATTCGGTATCAGCATATATAACAGGTTTATCATACACAAGCGCAAAATCAAAAATAACGCCTGAAAAGTCAGAAATCATAATATCGGAACGCTTAAGCACCTCAAAATTATCATTGTCACGGTTCCACTCGAGCTGCTCCGACGCCGGATATTCCTTCATTATCTTTTCCATAAGCTCTTTCTCAGCTGTAAAGGACTGCGGATGCGGACGTACAATAATGTGATATCCTGTCTGCAGCAGCACATCTATAATTTTTCCTTCGAATCTGCCGAAAATTGAGCTCTTTCCCCATGAAGGCGCCAGCAAAACGGTACGCTCATGCGGCTCTGTTTCAGGACTTGTCCTCAGTCTTTCAGCCATTTCATCCATATAAGGAATACCGATTTTCACCAGCTCTTTCTCCGGAAGTCCGCGCAGCTTCTCTAAATTTCTGACATCTCTTTCCTGATAATCTGCGGACAGCAGCAGCGCGTCATAATAATCTATTCCAAACATGCGGTATCCGGCAACCTCTGTCGCCGCATGAAGCATATGTACATAGTACTGTACATCCTTGGAGCGTTTCCACTGGTAAACGTCAAGTCCGGGAGTGCTTGAAACAACTATTGACGCATTGAGAAAATTGAGCCTTGCAAAGGCCTTGTTGTGCTCACCAATAAATTCGCCTTTTACATGCTTATAAGGACAGCTGAGTGCCGGATCGTCAGGAGATGCAGTCATATAAACGATATCGGTTCCGCGCTTATCAAATTCACGGCAAACCGGCTCAAATACATTCCAGTATCTTTTGTCGTCAGAAAATATAACAAACGGAATCTTTTTTGCATTAGTTTCAACCTTTTTTCCGCCGCTGAGTATAAAACGCAGCTTTACTATCCAGTTCTTCAGAAGATAATTCAAAGCCCCTATAATTCCGATTAAAATTGCAAAGAGCATGCTTCCGGTTCCCGGATCAATGTACAGTCTCATAATGTTTTTCCTCTTGATATTATAACAAAATTATGTTTAACTATTTTTTCTATCTTTTTTAACACCTGAATTCTAACAATTTTGCAAGTGCTTTGCAGATTATTATAGCATACCATATTAAAAAAGTAAACTGAAAATAACAAAAAAGTAAAATTGCTTCTGACAAATATTTATCTTATTAAAAAACGGTTCTGTTTTTTAATAGAATTGTATGTTTTACCATCTTGCAAAAAAGCAGGAAAAGTGTTACAATAATATAAATTAAATAACTGATAATAGAAGATACGGTTTGAAAAGTTGTACACTGAGTAGATAAAAAGGGAATCCGGTTCGAATCCGGAACAACCGCCATTACTGTATTTGACGAGATAAGGGCATAAAAGCCATTGGGAAGATTCTGTCCTGAGAAGGCTGCCCTGTGTGAATTTATTGCATAATTAATAATATATTCACTGCATCATAAGTCAGGATACCTGCCGTTTCTTTTCAGGTTTAACACAGCTTTGGTGAGAAGAGTGCAACCGATTTATCGCCGCATTGCGGTTTTTGGTCTGCGCTCTTTTTTTGTTTGTATAAATCCGGAACCAAACCGCAGTTTCTCTATGCTTTGCCGCGCAATAAATCTGTTGTACTCCTTAAGGCCTGCAGACCTTAAGGAGTTTTTAGGTTAAAGACCTGAAATTTTTCAGTTTTAAGGAGGGATAAAGTGAAATCAGATGAGAAAAAGTCCTGGGCGGAAGAGCTTTTGCATCAAAAAAAAGAAGAACTCGGAAGAATGCCGCGTAAGGATGATTTTGATGAACCCACCCGATCCCGAATTAAGGCATTCCTCGGACCTTGGCCAAGAGCACTGGAAGCAGTCGGGCTGAAAGAATCAAAAAAGCAGTCAAAAAAACCGAAAAAAAGAAAAAAGACTGCCCCTAAGTCCAAGAACCGAAATTCCAAGTCACAGCTTACGTAAAAATCTTTTAAAATAGCCGCCGCGTGCGGCATGAGGTATTTAAATGAATATTAAATCAAAACGGATTGTTGCGTGGCTTCTCTCAGTTATTATAGTCATATCGGCAATACCAATGACAGTATTTGCAGAAGAAGCCGACC
>CABPZV010000256.1 GCA_902462015.1 uncultured Eubacteriales bacterium
CGTCTTTCACAAATCCTCTCCATGCTTCTGCCATGAAAATATACCTCCTTCTGAAATTTACAATAATATTATCAACAGGGAACTTTATAAATGGTTCACCTACTGTTGTTTACGATAAAAGTGTACTACTTATAATAGCTTAGTGTCAACCATTTTGCTTAATGCACGTAATTTTGTACATGTCTCAAGGTTATCTCTTATATTTATTCTGAAATGGCCAGTTTTTCAAACTGCGGACGAACCTTGCGGAATACTTCCATCAGCTTAAGCGCTAATTCTCTAAGCATTCCAATAAAAAAGCACTCCATTTTTGTTTCGTGAAGTGCTTATAGCAAAAGTTATTTTTACCTGCTCATTTTTTCAATGAGCGATTTGTATTGCCGTTTTTGTAAAGCCTTTCCTATCGGTGTAGATAATATACCGACAGGAACGCCAACAATCCACACATATTTCCAGCTTATAAAAACGCCAACAAGAATGATGATTACCATAGCAATCCCCCAGTATAGGCATTGGAACTTTCCGTTTGCTTTACTTAATTCTTTGGATAAATCAATGCCGTTCGATGAATGCGGAGCGTTTTCAATGAATTCTGCCGCTCCGTTTGTCCCGGAACAGGATCGAAAATCTTTACTGCATTCATCTGCCGAAACCCGATAGCTATCGCTGCCCAGGACATTCTGAACAGCGGAGCGGATGCCTCGGGCAGAATCATCGGAAAGCATTATCCCCGCGCCGATTTCCATTGTTCTTCTCGCAACTGCCTTCTGCTCGTTTGTCTGGGGATAAAGAACCATCGGCGCAGCCATATACAGACTTTCGGAAACGCTGTTCATGCCGCAGTGAGTAATAAATACATCCGCTTTGGAAAGGACATCAAGCTGATCGACATACGGATACACCTGAACATTTTTCGGCAACACTCCAAGAGCCTCGCGGTCAATTGCGTTTCCGCATGATATGATGACATCCGCATCCATGTCTTTCAGAGCTTCAATACACTTGCCGTAGAAATCCGGTCGGTCATTGATAACCGTTCCCAGCGAAATATAAACAAGCGCCCTGTCTTTTTTCTTATTCGGTTCGTTTTTTGAAAACACCGATGGACCGACAAAAGCATAGTGGTCGGAGAAGCTTTCCGCATACGGCTGAAAACGCCGTGAGGTATAAACGACAGAATCTGTATCATTGTCGCTTTGGATAAGAGAAAACAGACCTTTGAACTGAAAGCCATAGGCTTTTAGTTTGTTTAGCTCTCTCGATACCCTGGGCAAGCCGAAAATCAGACCGGCAAGTTCTCGCGGACTGTTTTTCATATATTGCGATGACAGTTGATTAAATGCAAATGTGCTGGTGGACACCACCATCGGAATATCATATTTCCAGGCATTCAGTTTTCCCCAAAAGCATACAGAATCAGTATAGACCACATCCGGCTTAAAAGATTGAATTTCGTCACGCAAAAAATCATTCATTGCCAGTGTGATGTGAATATCCTGAATCGTCATTTCTGTGGTAGACACGCTTTTAAGTCCTGCTTCTTCCTTTTCCGTCAGTTCGGGAAGATAAAAATCGCAGGATACAAACTCCGCTCCGGTTGCCTCTATTTTACTTTTAAATTCGTTAAACGAATAAAATCTGACTGTGTTCCCACGCCGAACCAACTCTGCCGCAACGGGAAGCATAGGATTTGTATGACCGTGCGCGGGAATGCAGAAGAGAGCCACTTTTTTCAATCGCCGTCACCGTCCTTTTCTCCGTATGCTATGCCGAACAATTCAGTAAATGCTCCTTTCGGAGGAATTGCGATCCCTCGCTGCTCATCGCCAAGAAGCAGCAGCGTGTCTCCCGGTTTAATTCCGAAGATATCACGAGCCTGTTTCGGTATTACAATCTGTCCTTTCTCGCCGACAGTAGCCGTCCATGCATATTTTCCTTTCGGTGCGTTCATTTCATTCCACCTCGTAAGTATGATTTGTATAACTAATCATACTTCTTTTTCTGTAAAACATCAATAGGACTGCGAAATTTTTATCAGGCTTTCACTGTGCTATCACAAAAAGGTACCTCGACCTCTACGTTCAGACCTTCGGTCGAAAAAGCCGTGTCCCTGATTTCTTCATAGCCAGCGATGATGATGTCACGCTCCCTGACGAGGATGTTAAGAGCCTTTATGAATAACCGCTTAATAATATCCTCGTCCAAATGCGGCGTGCCAAAGGTGTCAATCTGTACGGAGATGGATTTTGATGCATTTTAGCATAATTTATGCATCTTATATAATGACAGTGTGTTGACATTAGACGCTCATTTGAATATACTTTACTTGAATGGGCTATACTTGAATGGAGGTGTTCTGTATGGCAACAACTAATTTAAATATTCGTACAGACAAGGCAATCAAGGACCAGGCGGAGGAAATCTTCAATGAGCTTGGTCTGAATATGACAACTGC
>CABPZV010000257.1 GCA_902462015.1 uncultured Eubacteriales bacterium
GAAGCTGTCCGGTCCTGAACTGGAAGCGTTTATTATGAGACGCCGCGGGGTTACATGGGACAGTATGCCGTTGTCTACATTTACAATAGCTGACGTTGATGATGGAGTTGTTAAGCGTTTTAAGCAATGGGCAGTTAACAAAGGGCGAATAAATAAATCGGTGTTATCGGAAGATAAATATGTTATGCTTGAAAAGCTACACTTGGTAAAGGACGGATATTTAACAAATGCGGCTATGCTACTTTTCAGCAATGATCCGGAAAAATGGCAGCTGGGTGCTTATGTGAAAATAGGTTTTTTTGAAACTGACTCCGACCTTGTATATCAGGACGAAATACATGGCTCTATATTGGATCAAATTGATAAAATAGTTGAAATTATTTATTTGAAATATATGAAAGCCAAGATATCTTATGTCGGTATGCAGCGCATTGAAAGGTATTTTGTCCCGGAAGAGGCCTTGCGAGAGGCACTTCTGAATGCTCTCTGTCATAAAGATTATTCAAGAGGTATTCCGATTCAGATAAGCATTTATAACGATAAGCTGTATATCGCAAACTGCGGTCATTTGCCTGAAAATTGGACTGTTGAGAACCTTTTTGAAAAACATGCATCACAGCCTTTTAACCCGAATATAGCTTATGTGTTTTATCTTGCCGGCTTTATTGAAAGCTGGGGGCGCGGAATTGAAAAGATTTGCACCGTATGCAAAAATGATGGTGTTTTTCAGCCGGAATTTACTGTTCACCCGCAGGATATCATGATAAAATTTTCAGCGCCTGAAGATAGAATTGTACGCACATCAACCGATAGGGTGACTGAGAAGGTGACTGAGAGGGTGACTGAGAAGGTGACTGAGGCAGAGAATCAGCTGCTTGCACTTTTGATGGAGGATCCTGCCTACACATATGAAGTTCTGTCAAAGAAATTAAATGTCAGCCGGAAAACAATCGGAGGTTTGATAAAGTCATTAAAAAGCAAAAATGTAATTTCCAGAGTCGGCTCGGATACGAAAGGTTACTGGCAGATTACGCTGAAGAATTAGGTGGTACAAATGAAAAATAAATTCAGAACAGCGAGACAATTAAAAAAATTAAAAGTTATTGAGGCGGCCGAATTGTTGGGAATTTCTCAGCCTACATTGAGTGCATGGGAAACAGGAAATAAAGCGCCATCCGTTGAGGGCTTAGAGAAGATGGCCGACCTCTATGGTGTTACAACAGACTTCTTACTCGGACGTACAGACAGCGAATGTAGCTTTGATAACATGATTAGCCTTAATAAAAAACTGCTGCCAATCTTGCACGAAAAACCTGTGTGGTCCGCAAAGCATGGTTGGATGCTCGTTGATTATGCAAAGTCACATCTGATAGGATGTAATATTATCATTCCCTTGGAAAAAGCAGAGGAATTGTTTATAGCTCCACCAACATTTGCTGAAAGCAGTTTACCAAATTCAGAACCGCTTTTAAGGAATGAATTACAATACGGGTTACAAATATGGGTGGAACCAATCTCTGCTGACAGCAGTTTAAGGGAAGAACTGCGAGGCTGGTATCGTGTAAAGCACCATGCTATTGAAAATGAATGCGGCAACCGTTTTTCACTGGATAGCTATGGTGCAAAATGGCTTGCATTTCCAGAAAAATCGGAGGACAGAAAGAAATGAATGATATAAAAGAGAAGTATACCTGCGATGCTTGCAGATATACTTTTGAATCGGATAAATTGCCGGATCGTTGCCCTGACTGCGGCAAATTACAAGTGCGCATGGCAAGCGAATCTGAGATATATGAATATGAACATCGTTTTGACAACGAGAAAGAGTAAAAAAGTGACTCATGACTCGCATTTTATTTTGTCCCAAGTAATTCTTTGATTAAGTTCAACCTAAATACAGATGAGCATATAAATCATTTTTATATAGACTTTTGGACAAAAAAATTATCTTTTTGTCCAAAAAGTATTTACAATGAGCTTTAAGGACTACCCTTATTTAGAGAGCTTCTTAAACTTTGTAATTTCTTACAGTGCCGAACACAACATAGAAAATGTTCCCTATACTCATCGGTACATCCTCGGTCAAAATGATGAACCGTTAATAAACGGTATAAAAAGTATTCTCGCAACATTATTACGGATTTTGATACCGGACTTTGGAATGCGGTAATAGAATCAATGACGATATACTCCAAAGAACATATCGTTTTTAAGTTCAAGGGCGGAACCGAAATCAAGTGGTCTATTGTATAAACAAGAACCCCACAGAGAAACCAAAACGGTCATTTATTGCCTATACATTGCTGCCGAAAAATGCCTGAATAATTTTTGTGCAAATGGGAGAAAGCAGTCGGAATGTATTATATCAATACAAAA
>CABPZV010000258.1 GCA_902462015.1 uncultured Eubacteriales bacterium
CCGCACGCGCGGCAAACAAACGCTGTCAGCTGCTCCGCAAGCTGCAGCCGGATTATATAAATATATTTTGCAAGCTGAAAGACCTGAAATCTGCATTTTCGCAGAAATCAGGCCTTTCGGCTTTTAAGAATGTGAGCGGAATGAGTCAGACGCTGCGGTCACTTTTAAATTTTTTCATAAATTACACAGTAATTTTTAACCGGCATGTTGATTTTTTCGCCGTACAGTGATATTATATAAACAGTTTTCGGCGGTGCTGCAATCTGTCGGCGGAACGCCGCATATCTGACTTCCGGCTATTAAATTCATCCGGAGAAAAACACGGCAAAGCGAAAAACCAATATTTAGCCGCGGTATAAAACAAAGCTCTGATTATTCTGAAGGCAGGTCAAAATGAGGAGGAAAAAAACATACGGAAAAAAGTATAAGAGAATAATGTATGCGATAAAAGGCCGCAAGGCAGGCGGAATTTTTTCGCTCGCTGTCGTAATTCTCATATCGTTTATCATACTATATATAAATAACGGCGGAATTGATTTTTCGAATGACTTTTCGGTATCGATGCTCCGTCCGGGGGATAATCCCTATACATCAGATCCGGACGGGGTATGCACCGTTCATGTCATAGACGTGGGTCAGGGAGATTCCACCCTTCTCTGTGCCGGAAAAGATCATTTCGTACTTATAGATACCGGACCGGATTCAGCCGAGGATAATCTCCGGGCATATCTTGACGAGCTCGGCATAAAAAAGCTCGACTATCTTGTTCTGTCCCACCCCCACGAGGATCATATAGGCGGCGCGGACATGGTGCTTGAAAATTATGACGTAGACAATGTGCTTATGCCCGACGTTACAAGCAATACCATGACGTTCAGCAGCTTGCTTGACGCAATTGAGAGCAGCAGCGCAAGCGTAGCGGTAGTATCGGCAGGAGACACGTTTTCAGCCGGAACGCTTAAAATGACGATACTGTCTCCGATCGGCAGCAGCTATGACGGAGGCAATGAGTGGAGCATCGTACTGAAAGCCAGCTTCGGAAAAATATCCATGTTATTTACAGGAGACGCAGAAGAAACCAATGAATACGAACTATTGAATAAATACGGAAAAACGGTTTTAAGCAGTGACTACCTCAAAGTGGGACATCACGGTTCGTCAACCTCCTCACGTGAGGAATTCATCAGCGCTGTCAGTCCGAAAATTGCATCCATAAGCTGTGGTACCGGAAATTCATACGGACACCCGGACGCCGCAACTCTGGATGTTCTTGAAAAGTACGGCGCACAAATATACCGCACAGATGAGCTTGGAAGCATTGTCTTTATCTGCGACGGCGAAACTATTGCGGCACGGTAAAAATTCAAACCGGTATCTTATCTTACAGGTCTGTACCAGACTTCGCTGCGGTTTTACCGAAACAGGACATGGTAAATAATTTAGTTAATACAGAGTGCGCCTTTACTCAAAAGCACGATAAAAGTACGTTGGAGCGTACTTAGAAGAAAGGAACAAACAAACATGCTCAATGCCATCGAGGTCACTAAAAAATACGGAAAAACGCTTGCATGCGACAATGTCAGTTTTCAGGTTGACGACGGCAGTATCACAGTGCTTCTCGGCCCGAACGGTGCAGGAAAAAGCACGATAATCAAATCCATCATCGGATTTCTTCGGTTTGACGGACAAATCGAAATCGACGGTTTTCCCTGCAAAAGCATAGCGGCCAAAAGACTGCTCGGATATGTCCCCGAAATTCCCGCCCTTTACCCCAATCTGACGGTTTCGGAACACATGGAGTTTGTCGCGCGCGCATACAAGCTGAGCGGATATAAGGATTACATAGACGAACTTTTTGACCGCTTTGAGCTAACCGACAAAAAGAAAAAATTCGGAGATGAGCTTTCAAAGGGCATGCAGCAAAAGCTTAACATCTGCCTCGGGCTTCTTCCCCGTCCCAAGCTGCTTCTTTTTGACGAGCCGATGATAGGTCTCGATCCGCATGCAATCAAAGAATTAAAGCTTATTTTTGAGGAAATTAGATCGGAGGGCAGATCTATATTTGTCAGTACACATATGATCGACAGCATCGACATGCTGTGGGACAGAACAATTATTTTGAAAAACGGCAGAGTGTGCGCGAACGTCACCAGAGAAGCACTTGACAAATCGGGAGCAACACTTGAACAGCTGTTTTTCCGCGTAACCGAAAACGCCGCAGACACAGCAGAAAAAATCGGAGGCGGAGAGCAGGAAAAATGAAACTGTTTTTATATTATGCGCTCCACTCTTTTAAAAATCAGATAAAAAAGCTTTTCAAGACATGGGTAATTGCATTTCTTGCAGTCTGTTTTATTTTTGGTATAGTCATC
>CABPZV010000259.1 GCA_902462015.1 uncultured Eubacteriales bacterium
GTTTCCGCCGTCTCCGCCGTCCGGACCTCCGTGGGATACGTATTTTTCGCGGCGGAAGGATACAGCTCCGTTTCCGCCGTCTCCTGCTTTTACATATATTTTTACGTTATCTATAAGCATTTTTGCGGCCATGCCTTTCGTATATTTGTAATTAGGCTCAGCTTGGACTGTTCAGAATAAGTGTCCTGGACTGCAGCGGCTGTGCCTTTAAATAATGTTTTCTCAGTCCTTTTTTTCTGACATTTCGATAAGCTTTGACTCGTCTATTATCGGAATTCCGAGCTTCTCTGCTTTATCGAGCTTGCTTCCTGCTTTGTCGCCTGCAACGACAAAGTCAGTGTTTTTTGAAACCGACGCCGAAACTTTTCCTCCGAGACTTTTTATAATACCGGAGGCTTCCGTCCGGGAGAGAGACGGAAGCGTACCGGTCAGCACAAAGATAAGACCGTCGAAGACAGAACCTGCTTTCGATACTTTATCGGAATCTGTCCGTACACCGCAGGCTGACAGCTCGTTTATCAGCAGTTTTGTCTGAGGATGCGAAAAGAAGCTGATAATATTCCGTGCGGTAATATCTCCTATGTCGTTAATTTCGGTGAGAGTTTCTTCGTCTGCGTCAAACAGAGCCGATATATTTCCGAATCTCTCGGCGAGCGTTTGTGCCGCCACGGTTCCGACCTGTCTGATTCCAAGCGCGTAAATGAGTCTGGCGGCTCCTCGTCCCTTTGATCTTTCGATTGCTGATATCAGATTTGAGGCGGATGTTTTTCCCATACGTTCAAGCGGTTCAAGCTGTTCTGCCTTAAGCTTGTAAATGTCTGATATTCCCTTTATAAGGCCGGCCGATAGCAGAGTTTTAATAACGCTCGGCCCCATGCCGTCTATATTCATCGCATCACGCGACGCAAAATGTATAAGTGTACGCTCAAGCTGTGCTGGACACTCTGAATTTGTGCATACTACTGCGGCGGTGTCCGGCTCTCTGAAAACGGGTTCTCCGCACGACGGGCACAGCTTAGGCATTTGAAACGGAACAGCTCCCTCAGGTCTCTTTTCATGACATACCGATACAATCTCCGGAATGATATCGCCGGCTTTCTGTACGATTACGGTGTCTCCTACGCGGATATCGCGTTCCGAAATGAAATCGGAATTATGGAGAGTAGCTTTACTTACGGTTGTTCCGGCGAGCTTTACAGGAGTCAGCTCTGCACCCGGAGTGAGCACGCCGGTCCTTCCTACCTGAACGGTAATAGCAGTAAGAACAGCTTCTTGCTGTTCGGGCGGAAATTTGTATGCAACAGCCCATTTTGGCCGTCCTGCAAGTGATCCTATTCTTTTTCTTGCGGCAATGTCATTGGCTTTGATTACAACGCCATCCGTGTCGCATGGAAGAGAAGGACGAATCCGGCTGATTTCTTCAATGTATTCTTTAATTTCGGCCAGCGACGATGCTTCACGTCTGAAAGGAATTACCTTGAAGCCGAGAGATGATAGAAAATCAAGCCCCTCGGAGTGACTTTCAAATTGTTTGTCACATGCCTGAATGTTGAATATATAGATGTCAAGTTCGCGAGAAGCCGCAACCTTTGTGTCTAACTGCCGCAGCGATCCTGCGGCAGCATTTCTTGGATTTGCAAACGGCCGCTGTCCTTCCTCGTCGCGTTTTTTATTCAGCTTGGCAAAGGTTTTTCTCGGCATGTAAACCTCGCCCCGAACTTCGAGCATGCCGTCATATGGGATACTAAGAGGAATACTTCTGATGGTTTTCAGATTTTCGGTAACGTTTTCTCCGGTTGTTCCGTCTCCTCGTGTTGCTCCGCGCACAAACAGTCCTTTTTCATAGAGGAGCGAAACCGACAGCCCGTCGATTTTACACTCTACAGACCAATTACCGTCATATACGGTTTTTTCAAGATATTCTGTAAGCTCGCCATAATTAAAAACGTCCTGAAGACTTCCCATCGGAACATTGTGGGTGACCTTTTCAAAGCGCTCGAGAAGTGCGCCTCCCACTCTGAGCGTCGGAGAATCCGGCCGTCTGTATTCCGGATATTTATTTTCAAGCTCTTCAAGCATGCGGAAAAGAGAGTCGTATTCGCTGTCGGTAATTACCGGATCGTCTTCGACGTAGTATTTTCTGCTGTAATAAGAAAGGCGCTCGGTGAGTCCGTCAATCTCTTCTTTTATATTTGCAGACGGTGATGTATTTTCTTTATCTGTCATACGTTAAACCTTTCATTTTAGTAAAGAGTGACTGGGATTTTTATATCTGATAACAGTATAACTACGCCATTTGACGGGGCAAGCCCCTTATTAAATGACGGCCTTTCACCCTTATTGA
>CABPZV010000260.1 GCA_902462015.1 uncultured Eubacteriales bacterium
GGGTTCCACTTCAAGGTTTCAGTGGGAGTTATAATCTCCCACTGAAACCCTGAGGAGCTAACGCTCTCTGCGTAGGTTGCAATCGTTCGCAAGCGCAGGAGCGTTGCTCCGATTTAAAATTAGGCAAGCCCCTTATTGAATGATGTCTGCCGGCCATTGTTATTTACCGCGCGGTGATACTTCTACTCTGCGGATGGCATTTAAATTGCATATGCTTTATTTACTTACTCTTAGCTTTGCAGCTGTTTCTACGTTTGGTGTAACATAAGCTGTCCAGTTCTTTGTGTATGTTACAAAGCCTGGTTTTGCCCCTGCAGGCTTTTTAATATATTTTATCTGTGTATAATCGACAGCCGTATTTTCGCCATTGGAAGCTTTTGAATTGACAGCTGCAATTATTGCCGCCTCGGTAAAATCTTCAGGAGATGGCTCGGCATCTCCAATCGTAAAAAGTATTACGTGTGATCCCGGTATATTTTTTACATGAAACCACCAGTCGTTTTTTTCGGCTGTCCGTGTTGTAAGAATGTCATTTTGAATATTATTTCGTCCGCATAGCACACGACATCCGCCGGTTGTGCGGTATTCGGTTGCGCGGATGTTCCTTGATGCCTTTTTTTGTGTTTTTCCTCCTTTTTTCAATCTTGATGAAAATCCTGATTCTGCAAGTTCCGTTCTGATTTCTTCTATATCAGACTCACTCTCACATCTTGACAGAGCGTCCAAAACCGTTTCAATGTATTTGAGCTCATTTTCGGCAATTTGAATTTGTATAGCCAACTCGTGCTCTGCTTTTTTTAATTTGTTATATTTCTTATAGTATTTTTGGGCGTTTTGAGCAGGTGTTAGTTTGCTGTCAAGCGGTACGGCAACTTTGTCGAGATTTTCTGAACAGTAATCGGTAAGCTCTGCTTCTCCGGTTCCGCGCGGAATTGCCCATATATTAGCTGTTATAAGATCTCCGTATCGTTTTAATCTTTGACCGTCCGAGCATGCCTGTAATTCAGTATGCTGTGCGGCAAGCTTTCTTTCCAGTCTGGCCTCTGCGTTTCCGAGCATTTGAATCAGATCCGCCTCGCGCTGGCGCCTTCTTTCCGCTTTGTCACGTTCTTCAAAATAAGCTTCGAGAAGAGCCGAAAATGTTTCCGGATGTTCAGTTTTTAAACTGTATCCGAATTGTTTTATATCGGTAAAGCAGTACTCGGCAGGTTTGCCCTCCTTATCCCTTATAAGCGTCGGCATGGTAATATTGTTGCGGAGATTGTGCATGACAGATTCAAAGCTGTTATAAATTTCTTCGCAGCTTTCATTTGCTCTGAAGACAATTTCACGTGCAAGCAGCGTTGATATTCCGAGATAGTGAGCTGTGATGAATTTATCGGCACGCTCGGTTCCGCTGTCAAATATACTGCATTCTCTGCAAAGATCCATAAACTGATTTTTGTTTAACTCAAGAGGATTAAGCTTATTCTGCGCCGGAGGAAGCTCATACTGCATGCCCGGAAGTACCTGACGCTTTTGACTGGTTGTAAAATCAACGGTCTTACAGGCGCCTAAGATTCGTTCCTTTTCATCGCAAAGGATAATATTACTATATTTACCCATGATTTCGATTATAAGGTACTTTCTTTGGGAGAATCCCATCTCGTCGTTTGCAGCAAATTCCAGTTTTAGTACTCTCTCAAAACCAGGCTGTTTAATATCGGTTATTTTTGCTCCGGTCAGGTGTTTGCGTAGCAGCATACAGAACATGGGAGCCTTGAGAGGATTTTCTTTAATTGTCTCTGTTATATGAATTCGGGGTGAGCTTGCAGATGCTGAGAGCAGCAGCCGCTTTGTATCTCTTCCTTTATGGAGAAGAATTATAACTTCGTCTTTTTCTGGCTGCTGAACTTTTTCAACTCTTGAGCCGAGAAGCTCAGTGCGAAGTTCGTGTGATACAGCCATTACCATTCCGGCGTCAAAAGCCATTAGATAACCATTTCCTTTCTAATTATTTCCCTTTTATACATACTCCGTCAAAGCATACGGATTTCAGGGTAAAACCGCATTTTTCTGCAAGTCCGGCAGATTTCGGATTGTCGCTGAATGCGACATAGCTTACCTTGTAACCGTGTAAAAGAAGATACTCAGCTGCTTTAGTAACAGCAGATGATGCAAAACCTTTGTTTTGGTATGAAGCTGCAGTATCGACCGATATTTCTGCGATTCCATTTTTCGGAGTTCCGTTTACCGCTGCAACCGAGAAAATTTTATAGTTTTCTGATACTGCAAAATAGGGAAAATAATCATGTTTAAATTGCATTTCATCTTCTTCAAAGCATGTA
>CABPZV010000261.1 GCA_902462015.1 uncultured Eubacteriales bacterium
CCGAGACCCAAACCGTATGTCCAGTATGGGCTACGAGCACAGCGCAATGACAAACGGCGAGCTTTTAAAAAGCGCAATAGAGTCAAAGGCATACAGAACCGAAATTTCCGGAGAAAGAAAGACATCATTTAAGTTTATTCCTTATACGGAGGAACAGAATTGCTCGGCGGACGGAGCTTCGGCACTGACTGTTGAAATTCCTTACACATCCGTACACAGACCTAAATATGTATATGATGAAGATTCGCAGAAATATCTCCGCTACCAGTTTATCGGTGAAAAGCACATCGACGGTGAAACCGGCGAACAGCTTTCCTTTGACAATGTTCTGATTATCGCGTGCAGGCATGAAAACCGGGGAGATTCATACAATCATATCAATGTATATACAACCGGTAGCGGAAACGGATATTATATTTCAAAGGGCAAATATATTCCGGTAACATGGTCAAAGCCGGGCGTCGACGAACCGATGACGCTTACAAAAGCGGACGGCAGCGAGCTTGAGATGAACTGCGGAACTACTTTTGTAAATATTGTCAGTGACAGTACGCTTTCGGAAATAACAATAGGTTAATACAGAAGTATTTTATTTTAAATTAAAAAGGACGTAACTTTATTATGGAACTTAAAAATAAAAAAATCAATTTTCTCGGAGACAGTATTACAGAAGGCGTAGGAGCTTCCGAGGAGCAGTATATATATCTGAATGTGGTTGCAGGCGAGTGCGGTCTGGCAGCAGCAAGAAATTACGGTATAAGCGGAACCCGAATCGCCCGGCAGGACGATGAGGAGCTGTTCGGCAATCCCTTCTGCGACAGATATCTTACGATGGACGACGATGCAGATGTGATTGTAGTTTTCGGCGGAACAAATGATTACGGCCACGGAAGAGCTCCCTTCGGAACCTTTGATGACAGAACCGGCGATACATATTACGGCGCATGGCATGTTCTTCTGCGCGGACTTCTTGAAAAGTACCCGGACGGACAAATCGTAGTAATGACTCCTCTTCACAGAACGGAGGAAAATGTTCCAAGCCCCGGAAACGGCAGACCGCTTAAGGATTATGTCGCAGCCGCGAAAGAGGTTGCAGAATTTTACTCTGTGCCGGTTTTGGATCTTTTCGCAGAGAGCGGAATTCAGCCGGAGGTATCAGTTATAAAAGAAAAGTACTGTCCTGACGGACTTCATCCGAGCGACGCCGGAAACAGGCGCATTGCAGAGCGTTTGATTGGCTTTCTTAAAGCACTTTAATGAGATAAAGGCAAATGTCCGGGCCGTTAAGACGCCCTGATGTCAAGGTGTCGGTTTTCAACCCCTGATGTAAAAGACGCCGGCTGTCAAAGCGTTTGTTGTCACGTCATCGGTTGTCAAAGCGGCAGCTTCCAAAGGCTACTGGGTCAAAATCGGCGAGTTTCGCTCGCCGGAGCCTTATTTGCGCTCTTTATCGAATAAAAGCTTACCGGACGGTATAGGCAAACGGAGGATACAATGGAACTTAAAAACAAAAAAATCAATTTTCTCGGAGACAGTATTACAGAAGGAGTGGGAGCATCCTGCCGGGAAAATATATATCTTAATGTGATGGCGCGTGAATGTGAGCTTGCCGCTGCCCGTAATTATGGAATCAGCTGTACAAGAATTGCGCGGCAGGACGGAGAGGATTTTTATGGGAATCCGTTCTGTGACAGATATATGAAAATGGATGATGATGCGGATATAATCGTAATTTTCGGAGGAGTTAACGACTTTTTGCACGGCAGAGCGCCGTTCGGAGCTTTCGGCGACAGAACAAAGGATACATATTACGGCGCATGGCATGTGCTTTTGTCCGGACTTCTTGAAAAGTATCCCGGCGGTCAGATCGTAATAATGACTCCTTTGCATTGTGCCACCGAGGAAAATCCGAGCATGGGCAACGGCAGGCCCCTTAAAGATTATGTCAGGGCTGCAAAAGAGGTTGCCGAATTTTATTCTATTCCTGTTTTAGATCTGTTTGCTATGAGCGGAATCCAACCTCAGATACCTGTTATAAGGGAAAAATACTGTCCTGACGGACTTCATCCGAGCGACGCAGGAAACAGACGCATAGCAGAACGTCTTGCCGGATTTCTTAAATCGCTTTAATTTATGATGCTGCTTTTACAGCATTGATTACTCAGGTAACATTGATATCCGCAGTTTTAGAAACAAAAAAAGTTCATGCTGCTTAATGCGGCATAAAAAACCTTCAGCAAAGGCTTAAAGCCTGTCATACGGTAATTTCGGCGGCGGATTA
>CABPZV010000262.1 GCA_902462015.1 uncultured Eubacteriales bacterium
GCCTTAGAAGGCGGGGGACATCTGCGTTAGGTTATAAAAAGACGTTCGGCACAAAATGCCGAACGTCTTTTTTATACAATCAAACCAATCTTAAAAGCGGAAAATTCCTCTTCGCTTATTTGTATTCGTCCTTTAAATATTCCATATAAACCGATTTCGGAATTTCAAATTCGGGACAGCCCATATAACCGGGAGCAGCCTCATATTTGTCAAAAAGTATAACAATATCTCCATTATCTGAAAAATAGAAATTATGTTCTCCGTCGATCTTGGAAAAGCTTATATTGACATTTTCATCATCTATCCAGTACGACAAGCTTGTGTCGGCAGACATTTTCTCTCTCATTTGTCCGCGAATATTTTCATCAATAGCAGTAAGCGCGGAGTCACTGTCATAAAATAAATCGCCAAGAGTTACAAACGCGTCAGCTTGCTTATCAATATGGTATATTTTATAATACGTATTGCTGCTCCCCGTTCCTTGATAAATCATAACGCGAAGTGTAAACCAATTCTCGCTATCCCTTAAAATCTCATAGTCAATTTTAAGCGAAGAATGAAATTCGTCCCCAAATTTTTCAATTGCCTCATTAAAATGTTCCAGCACCTCGCCTGTAAGCTCTTCAACAGATTTATTGATATAGTCCGCCGCAAGAGACGTTTCCCCGTCGTATTTCTTTTGACCGTCATTTTCATATTGCACAGACGGTATTTTAACGTCGGCATCGTGATTTTCGCCATTGTATACATATCTGTACGATGTAATCACCTGAACAAACCTTCCGATTCCCGGAATCGTTTCCATAGCCGCAGCTACTGACGGACTGGCAAACGGCAAAACAATAAATATAAGCATAAACAGAGCAGTAACAGCCAGAATAGACTTGCCAATTTTAAACGTATGTCTTTTTCTCAAACTTTCAGGCATACGTCCGATCAGCTCTTCTGTTTTGTCAATACAGTCCTGCGGCATATTTATCGGTTGCTTCTCCGCCTCACGTTTGACCAAACGGTCAAAATCCTTATCATTTAACATATTAGAGTTTACTCCTTTCTGAAGTCGTAACACGCAGTTTTTGCTTAATTACGAATCAGACGCTTATATTCTCCCCGCCCCAGTCTCTGAGAGATTTTCTCAGCATCTCTCTGGCACGGCTCAAACGCTTTTTTACATTGTCTAATGACAATCCGGTAATATTACTAATCTCTTTAATTCGCAAATTATCGTAATAAAACAGAACAACTATGCTCCTGTAATTAGACGGCAAGGCACATACGGCGTCCCACAATGTAATTTTTACGGTTATATCGGCTTCCGAAGATGGAATATACATTTTCTCCTCCGCATCAAAATCCGAATACGGTACGCGTGATCTCAGCATATTCATACATACATTGTAGAGGATCGTCATGACCCACGATCTGAACTTTTCGCCGAAGCAAAGACTTCCGATATTGACATAGGCGTGTAAAATGGCTTCGCTGACTGCGTCGCACGCGTCATCATGGTTTTTCATGATGCTCAGCGCAAACCGGTACATTGAATCCCTGTTCTTTATAATCTGCTCAGAAAGCCAGTCCTTATTATACTGCATTGCTTTATCTCTCCATTGCCTATATTTCAGCTAAAATGTTATACGTTTCCTGAAGAAGCTTCGATCCATCCCGCCCAGTCACGGTAATACCGTCCGAGCAGGTGTGTATTGTCAGAAGTGAATTTTTTGTCAAGACAACCCTGTCCGTCGTCGAATAACTCATTTACATCTATGTACCCGACAGACATCTGTTCTGCAATAGTTCTTATTCCTTCGTTAAGTCTGTCAATGTTTGCATTGTTGTATACATCATCTCCAGCGCTTCGCTCAGCAGTGACATGAAGATTTCCCTCAAGTATCAGCTGCGCGCTTCCCTGCATTGATTTGATTTTCTCAACTATATCTGTGTATTTAGAAATGATAGATTCATAACTGTATCCAAGCTCATTTATTCCAAGCATTATATATATCTTGCTGTATTCATATCTGCCGAGCAAATCTTCAAGCGCAAATTTCCCTACATGAGGAACATAAACCTTTCTCTGAAAAAGGTTGAATACACTCATTCCGACATCTGCAAAAAATACAGCGTCTATGCCTCCGTATTCCGAAAGACCGACGGTCCTCGAATCACCGATGAAAAGTACATCTGAAAAAATATAATTACTGCCGCCTCCACCGCCGGTA
>CABPZV010000263.1 GCA_902462015.1 uncultured Eubacteriales bacterium
CGCTTAACAAACCTCATAGACCCTATTTTGGATATGGTGGATAACAACCAAATTGCAATGAACGCTGCCGTTGAAATATCTTATCTCGGCTCAAAGGAGCAAGCGGCGGTTATGCAGTCTATTGAAAAAGAGGAAACCTCTCCTTCTATCGCACAGGCTCGAAAAATGCGTAAATTTCATCAGGAGGGCAAATTGAGCGATACCGTAATCGAAAGCATTATGATGGAACAGAAACCCGAAACGGTTAAAATTACGCTTGGCGAGGACAAACTAAAAAAATACTTTCCGAAAAGCTACTCAACAGCAAAGATGGAGGAAATTATTTTGAAGCTCCTTGATAAATGGCGTAGACAACGGGAAAATGAAATGGAGCGATGAATATGTTAAAACTTATACTTATATTCCTATCCGGTGTTGCAGTCGGCGGATTTCTTGGCGTTATATTTATGTGTTGCTTTATCTCTGCCGGGCAAGCTGACAAAAAAGAAACGGAGTGATTGATTGTGGAATGGCGAAAAAATCAAGGCTTTATTATTGTAAATCAAATAACGGTCGGCGGCGCTGAATTTGTGCTTGGCGTTCACGAAAAGAATCCGAATAGCTTTGTAACTTGGCAATGCAAGGGTAAAGACGATTATTTTTGGGGACATTATTTTACAAATCTGCTTGCGGCACAAAAAGACTTTTGCAGACGGGCGCTTGATGAAATCAAGGCTGTTGAGGTTATGAAGAAGCCGCCTAAAACGAATGAACGGTGAGGTGAAGTGATTGTGCGAAAAGATAAACGACAGACTTAACGGCAGCGGTTGTACTGACATTACCGCCTATGAAGCAATGAAAGCCGTGCGGCGTGAGGAACGGAGAAATCTCATAGCCGAGTTAAAGGCTCTTGCAAATAGGCACGGATACAGAATTGTCAGTACGATACGCCTTAAAGATATGGACGGTGATACCATAAATGACGAGTAGAGATTGCTTTGCATACCGCAATGACCACTATTGTACGGTGCTAACTGCGGTTGTGTGCAAAAGCAAACAATGTAAATTTTATAAAACGCATAAAAAGTACCGTGATGACCTTAAAAAATATCCGCCCTGTGATTATGCGGACATTTACGCAAAACGGCACAAAAACGATATGAAAGGATACGGATAAAATGGAACAGAAAGAAAGATACGCCGAAAGCTATAAAATTACACAGGCAATACATATCGGAACATCTGAAATTGTTATTGGTATTGATATGAAAGCAAAAGATAATATGTATTATATGGTTGCCGACTATGAAAACAACGGAATCTTTGAAAAATACGATAATGCTCTTGTCAGCGACAGTTATACGGAAATACTCTCAATTTTTACGGAAAGAATAAATAACGGACTTGCTCAAATACAAGAGATTGAAAAAACCTTTTCTGATAAAATGATTACAGCCGATATGTGCGACAGTACCAGCGGCAAAAATTTGAACGGAGAAATTATCGTTATAAATGCTGATGAGTTATACCCCGAATACAGAACACAGGCGTACCAAATTGTGAGGTGTACGGGCGGAAACGGAGCATTGGCAAACGCAAGAGGCAGTGCTGTTTTTTGCGAATATTTTTACACGGACAGACACGCAAGATACGAAAGATATGATGTTCTCGGAATATTGAAACCGGAGCATTACCCCGAATGGCTTAATAAAAGGCTTGAAGTCGAAAAGGTTAAGAAAAAATCGCACAAGGAGGTTGAACGCTGATGGAACAGAAAGAAATACGCTTCATAGACAGCCGATATAACGAGCTTTTCCGAATAAAAGACGGCGAAAGCATTACGGTTAAATTTTCGGACGGCTCTATGTCAGACCGGAAATGCACATATATTGACGATTATCATACAAAAATCGGATATAATGTTTTTCACATCTGTGAATTTGCCGAGCTTATGGAGCGTGGCAAAAGTACATACCGCCCGAAAGACACACCGGGATATACGCTTGAAAAAATTGAGCAGTCGGAATTTGAATACACCTTTGCACCGAGCAAAAATGAAGAATTAAATCGTGGCTGCATTTGCTATGTTCGCTGTTATTTTGATAATTCCGTTGATGAGCGTTTGCAGACTGATTCACTGCTTGAAAACAAAGAGAATTATGAAAAATATCATACGCCCGATTTTGCTCTTGAATGTGATAATGTTGTAAACTACCTCAGATTTCAAGCGGACAC
>CABPZV010000264.1 GCA_902462015.1 uncultured Eubacteriales bacterium
AATTAAATACTTTAATATATAAACACTTTGCCCGCTGCATTAGATTTAATAAAATAATATCATATATAAAATCAAAAGTCAAGTGTGTATTTTTTGCTCTTTTTTTCGCCAAAAACACATAATCTGCATCGAATTTTCAATTTTGAATTTTCAAAATTCACTTTAAATTCATCTGTAAAGATTTTTTTAATTTTATATTTTTCGTACAAAGCTTAAACTAATGCTTTAATAACTGTTTTTTTGGGTATTTCAAGTTTTTATTTAATTTTTTAGACACAAATTTGATATTTGCTGTTGATTTTCAGTTACTTTTTTGACTTTTCTTAAATATCCTGTTAGATATTTTTTCGCATAATATTTTTTGGCTATTTTCAATAAATGAGGCCATGAAATTTCTACGTTTTGCACAAACAGAATCCAATGTTAATATTTTCTGTTTTTAACTTAAATTATGTAATATAAAGTAAATAATAAGTTTTCTTTCAAAATAGTGCACATTTGATATCCACACACACTCACCCGTTTCCTGCTAAAAAGAAAAACTGTCCCGAACTCAAGTTTTTTTCTATTGCGTAATCCGGAAAATAGGTGTATAATACCATTATATTTATTTTACGGAGGAAATTACCCAATGAAAGCTGTTATAACCGTAACAGGACGCGACACCTGCAGAATTATTGCCAAGGTCAGTACAGAATGTGCTGACAACGGAGTTAACATACTTGATATAACTCAAAGCGTTCTCGGAGAATACTTTGCAATGATTATGCTTGTTGATCTAAGCTCTCTTAAAATTCCTTTCTCTGATTTTGTTGATAAAATGACCGAACTCGGCAAAGCAAGCGGACTTGATATCCGCACAATGCATGAGGAAGTTTTTTCCGCAATGCACCGGATATAATAAATTGAATACTAATTTTAAAGGAATATAATTTACATGTCAATGCTTAATATAAATGATATTCTCGAAACAATTAATATGGTTCGGGAAGAAAATCTTGATATTAGAACAATCACTATGGGCATTTCCCTGCTCGATTGTATTTCCGATGACGAGTCTCGTTTCTGCATCAACATATATGACAAAATTACAAAATCGGCAGAGCATCTTGTAAAGGTAGCCGAGGATATTGAAAAAGAATACGGTATTCCAATAATACACAAGCGTGTATCTGTAACCCCGATTTCCATCGCCGGAGGTGCTCTTTCTTCATCCGGGTTTATAAAGGCGGCAAAGGCACTTGATAAAGCCGCTGCAGCGATTGGAATAAATTTTATCGGAGGCTTCGGCGCACTCGTTCAAAAAGGAATGACACCCGGAGACAGCAATCTGATCGACGCTATACCGGAAGCACTGGCAAGCACAGAAATGGTATGTTCGTCGGTCAATGTAGCATCGACCAAAGCCGGCATAAATATGGACGCAATAATCCGGATGGGAAGCATAATTAAACAGACCGCAAAGCTGACATCCGGAAAAAACTCTATCGGATGTGCCAAGCTTGTCGTTTTTGCAAATGTTCCGGAGGACAATCCTTTTATGGCAGGGGCTTTTCACGGAGTAAGCGAGCCTGACCGCGTAATAAACGTCGGTGTTTCCGGACCAGGAGTCGTCTCCAGCGCAATAAGACGTGCTGGAGACTGTTCGATCGACGAGCTTGCTGACGTAATCAAGAAAACCGCCTTTAAAATCACCCGTATGGGTCAGCTTACTGCTCATGAGGCTTCCATCCGTCTCGGCGCTCCGTTCGGCATCGTCGATCTTTCGCTCGCTCCAACTCCTGCAATCGGCGATTCGGTCGCGCAGATACTCGAGGATATGGGGCTTGAATCTACCGGCGCCCACGGTACAACCGCAGCTCTTGCGATGCTAAATGACGCTGTCAAAAAGGGCGGCACAATGGCTTCTTCTCATGTCGGAGGACTGTCAGGAGCATTTATTCCCGTTTCCGAGGATGCTGGAATGATAGACGCTGTAAACCGCGGTGCACTTACAATTGAAAAGCTTGAAGCTATGACTTCCGTTTGCTCTGTTGGTTTGGACATGATTGCAATTCCCGGAGATACACCAGAGGAGGTTATCTGCGGAATTATTGCAGATGAGGCTGCAATTGGTACAATAAACTGTAAAACAACCGCAGTTCGTATTATACCTGCAGTCGGAAAAAACGTCGGTGATAAAATTGT
>CABPZV010000265.1 GCA_902462015.1 uncultured Eubacteriales bacterium
AACAGGTGCATAGCATCCCCATCCTTCCGATGAGCGCGGGTCTCCGACAAATACCATATTCGGATCAGAACCTATTCCTCCGGAAGGCGCGTTTCCCATATCCAAATAATCTGCTACAAACTGATCAGGCGTAACCGAAACTCCCATATATTGCAGCGCCATCACCGCGCTGATACTCTCGCAACCGTTTGGCATCCCTGCATCATATTGATTTATATAAGGCGCATCGATGATTACCGCGTTTTCCGACGGAGTCGGATCAAGCGCAGCACGTTCATATACACGTATTTCCAGAGCTTCTATTTTCTCGTTTTTTGACCAGCCGGCATATGTTGATTTATAGTCAAGTTCTCCGTCAAGAGAGAAACCATTTTTTATTTCATACATAACGTCCTGACTGCCGTTACTCACCCAATCGAGCCATCCCATGCCATTGACTTTCACACGGTACATAACGATATAATCGTCGTAAACACGTCTACCGTCCTGAAGAAAGACTTGGATCTCCAGCTGAGAAATATTTACTCCATACCATCCGGCGTAGTCATCTTCTTCACTTGTAACAAAAGGACGGTAATTATCTTTTCCGACATCCTTTGTATGATATTGCAGATAGTATGGTTTTCTGCGTGTTTGAATCCGAACGCCGTCTATATGATCAAGAACGTCTGTTCTTCCATAAAAATCAGTCCATTCAGTTCCTGCGAAGTACTGAAGAGTTATTCCGTCCGCCTCTTTAAATGCGCAGTTTTCCGCAGTATAAAGAATTGAATTACTGTTATTTTCGCTAACGTCCTGAACATCTCCGGGCTTATTTTCCGAAATAAGAATATAGTCGGTATTTTCATATCGCGGAATATCGGTTTCACTGCCGGATTCGTTTATGTTTGAATCCTCATTTTTATTACTCAGATGACCGTCATCCATGTTTACAGATTCTGTTTTATCGGTATTGCCGTTGCTTTGACAGGAGATTTCCGCCATGCCTGTTTGAACTTCGGTTCTATCGGCAGCTTCTGAGTTAACTGTTTGACTATCATTATTTCCGGAAATTTCGGGTTTAGAGGTTTGCTTATCAATTATCTTGCCGGTTTCCGCTACCGCTTCAGTTTCTTCTGTTTCATCTAATTCCGTAGCTTTTTCTGCTTCATCGGCCTTCAAAGCATCAAAGCCAAGGCTTTCCGTAGCTTTAAATTTCGAATTCATACCGTCTCCGGTGAAATAATCCTGGCTGATATTATCCGGATGTTCAGACGTATCTGCATAGGCAGCAACATACAGTGATGATATTAAAACAACAGCCGATAGTACTGCCGCTGAAATTCTTGAATATAGTCTCATTCTTTATGACGACACCTTTCCAAACTTTAACAAAATAGCAAATTGTAAAAACTATTTTTCACAATTATATCATACAGTGTCGAAAATTACAACTAAATATTAAAAATCATCTATTGAAATTTGCAAAATATATCAAGTTGAAAAAAAGCTTTTTTAAAAACTGTCATCGTATAATGGAAAATAAAAAAACGATTATCCACAATTATGTATGAATAATCGTTTTCACTTTATTTTTTTACTATGACCGAAACGCCATCTGGAATCGCAGTAATTTTAATATCCTCTTTTCCGAGAATTCTTTTCGCTTTTCTGATTGCATCCTCAATGGAATGAGCTGGTGTCATATGCATTTTTTCTATGATATCATCCGGAATTTCGGAAACATAGACTACTTTTGCATACATAAGAATTCTTATTAAAATCTGTGACTGCCATTGATCAGGAACGGTCTGCTGTCTGTTTCTTCCCATAAAAACCGCCATTGTTTTGGAAATATCCGCCTCGTCAGCCAGTTGGTGATAAAAATGATCTCCTCCAATGCCGTCATTCGACGCGGCAAGCATTATAATTACACCGCCTTTTCTGACGGTAGCCTCAGCGGCTGTCATACCCTTAACAGCCTGATAAATATTTTGATCAAGAGGATAACCGCCGTTTGTTGTAATTACCACATCAGCTTCAACTGCATTCACACTGCAAAGAGATTGAATAAAGTCGGTTCCTTTTTTATGCGCGGATTCGCAGTCACCTGCGGCTGCAAAAATCACCTCCTTTTCGGAGTTAAGAACTACATTGACAATAAATTTCAATCGGGCAGCTTTAGCCGCC
>CABPZV010000266.1 GCA_902462015.1 uncultured Eubacteriales bacterium
GGAAGAGCTGCAAAGCGGTTAGTAACAACTCTGTCTATTTTATCGGACGTTGTAAGCTGTCCTGCCGACTTCTTTTTCAAACAGTGCTTTATAAGCGATGCAATGTATATATAACGCTCGTTGGTTATAATAGATTCGGCATCGTCGTCAAGCTCGCGTTCAGCAGCGGCAATATCCTCCTCGATATGAGAAAGCGTACTGTCAGAAAGCTTCATTTCCTGCATAACCTTGTCATCGCGTTCGAAAATCTTGATAGCGTACCACCGCTGCTGATTTTCCGGCATAGAATGTACTGCCGCCTCTTCAATGTGAGCAATCGCATGTTCTACCACACCTGAAAAAGTATGCATCGGAACAGTTTTTCCGTTTTTAGCCGCCGCAACTGCAGCTTCAGCAGCTTCAGCTATTCCATTCCCCTTAAGAGCCGAAATTTCAACAATCTTTATCCCAAGATCGGATGCGAGAGCCGATGTATCAATACGGTCTCCGTTCTTTTTCACAACGTCCATCATGTTGATTGCCATGACCACAGGAATTCCAAGCTCTGTAAGCTGCGTTGTAAGATAAAGGTTTCTCTCAAGATTAGTTCCGTCAACAATATTGAGAATAGCGTCGGGACGCTCATTTACAAGATAGCTGCGGGCAACCACTTCCTCAAGTGTATACGGAGAAAGGGAATATATTCCCGGAAGGTCGGTTATAATTACACCGTCATGCTTTTTGAGCTTGCCCTCCTTTTTTTCAACGGTAACACCAGGCCAGTTTCCTACAAACTGATTTGACCCGGTAAGCGCATTAAAAAGCGTTGTCTTTCCGCAGTTCGGATTTCCGGCAAGAGCAATTCTCAAGTCCATTTCAATCTACCCTGCTTCCATAAAGGAAGCTTCCTTTCTGTATCAAAAATCATTGCGGTATATCGCTCAAATTTGTTAGCATAAACTAACTGCAAAAAATACTTCTCATATACATAATAATCTGTATGCAGACATGCACTATCTATGTATATTAGTTCTACCTGTAATTTATATTCTTTACTCAATCTCAATCATATCGGCATCTGCTTTTCGGAGCGAAAGCTCATATCCGCGAACTGTTACCTCAATCGGATCTCCAAGAGGAGCAACTTTCCTGACATGAACAGAAACGCCTTTTGTAATACCCATATCCATTATACGCCGCTTAACTGCCCCCTCTCCGTGAAGTTTCACAACTTTTGCATCCTGACCGACTTTTGTTTGTCTGAGCGTTTTCATTAAATCAACCTGCCTTCCAATTTTTTCACTGTATCGCGTCATAGCATGCGCAGATACAGATTAGTACAAAGCTCATATCATAATTTTCTGTGCCGTTTCACGGCTTATGGCAACTCTTGAATCCTTAACATTTACAATTATATTGCCCGAAAACTCATTCACAACAGTAACATTGCTTCCGGCAACAAAACCAAGGTTTTCAAGATGCTTTCTAACCGCCGTACTACCGCATACTTTTTTTATTACATTTTCCTCGCCTATATTCGCAAATGTCAGCGGCATCATGACCTATCCTCTTTTTTATTATTTATATAAACTTTTCTGGCTGAGAAGGCGTTCCGGCAAGCAATTCAAATTTATCAGGTTAGCCCTCTCTAACTATCTATTATGTTAGCACAAGCTAACCGTTTTGTCAAGTATTTTTTAAAAAAATAAAAGGCAGAGTTTACAATTTGTGAACTTTGCCTTTCGTTATCGCCATATTGCAGCACAGTATTTGTAAAATATGCTCAGATCAAAATATTTCTTGCCATTTATAGCATCGACCTATAAGACATCGACTAATAATAAGTCGATTGTCAACGTGTTACCTTTAAAGACATCTGAGAGCATTTTAATTGTTTCAGTGAGGGGTAAAATCCCTCACTGAAAACTCGTTCTGACGAAGCTTTACCCCAAATTATATTCAATAAGGGACTTGCTCCGTTAAATGGCGTGGCAAACATATTGTATCTACCACTGAATGGGGAGATGTCTCTCGTGACCTTAGAGGCCACCGCCTTAGAGGCGACCGCCATTAAGGCTGACGCCTTAATGGCTGGACATCTTGCCTAAGTTATACTACTACCTTAACCTTGCATCTTGTTCGTCCGCTTAC
>CABPZV010000267.1 GCA_902462015.1 uncultured Eubacteriales bacterium
GGCTATAATTCCATGCTTGAAAAGCAAAAGGCGGTTGAGGGTGAATGCCGCATTACTACGGTGTTATTTGATAATAACTACGAGCTGCTTCATGACCGCATTGATATTAGGGCTGTCAATCCAATCACTGAGAAAGAGTATCAGGTGGGCGGTTCCACAGCGCTTCTTGATGCCATCGGCAGGACGATTCATAAAATCGGCAATGCACAAAAGAACACAGCCGACGACTATAGAGCTGAAAAGGTGATGTTCGTAATTATTACCGACGGCGAGGAAAACGCAAGCCGCGAATATTCCGCCGATAAGATAAAAGCACAGATTGAGCGGCAAAAGGCAAAATACGGCTGGGAGTTTATCTTCCTCGGTGCAAACATCGACGCTGTACAAACTGCAGGGCGGTTCGGAATTGCCCCAGATAGAGCTGTTGACTATCTGGCGGACAGCGCGGGAACGGAATTGAATTTTAAAGTAATGAGCGCTGCCGTATCGACATTTCGGGAAAAAGGAACTGTCGACGAAGCGTGCTTTGAAGACATTCGTAAGGATGTACAGCGCAGAGGAAAACGGAAAAGGTAATGAATAATATCAGGCATTCTGGAAGGAGTGGCATAGAAGAAAAAATGAAACGTGAACAAACCGTGTTGACCGGTAATGAGAATTTTGAAATGCATGGTATCGTACAGGATGCCAATATATCAGATTTTTGGGCATGGTCCATGTCACGACTGCTCGCAGACGGACCTCGTGGCGATCTTGCAGAATTTATTGTTCGATTAGCTCTCGGTGAAAGCATAACCATTCCGAAAAGAGGATGGGGTGAATGTGATATTATCCACCGAGGAAAACGAATTGAAGTAAAGTGTTCCTCCGTAATTCAAGAGTGGGAACGAGACCATCCTTCTCGTCCGGTATTTTCGATTCGTCCAACATATGCATCCGACATTGCGGAAGGTGTGGAAGGTGGCTATCGTTATGTCGGCCGACAAAGCAACGATCTTTGTAGGCGCTCGGATGTATATGTTTTTTGCCTTTTTTCCAATCCAAATCGCCAGACCGCTAATCCGCTAAAATTGGAACAGTGGACTTTTTATGTTGTATCCACTAATACTATCAACAAGGAACTTGGACGCAGAAAAACGGTTTCTCTCCCAACTCTTGAAAAAATAGGCTCAATTAAGTGCGATTTTCCAAAGATTCGTTTGGCAGTACAATCTGTCTTGGCATAATGGACATTATACTTGCAACAAAAATTGAAGCTGGCCTTTCGTATGAATCTACTCAGGCCATGCTTCATTTTTGAATATAGCATATTTATTCTGTCTTTTATTCGCGTGCACACTTTGTATTCAAAATTTTTAGGTCAGATGATTCGGTTGGCTGTTGGGGATCATTTGGGTTTTTGACGATGGTATGCTTATGTGAAATACAGTTTCTACCGTTCTTCTTGGCATAATACAGTTCCTTATCTGCACGATTATAATAATCGTTTATTGTGTCTTGTTTGTCAGGGATACTTATTTCAATGCCTATGCTGACAGATAAGCATTGATTGGCACAGGATTTTACCTTCAGTTGCGAGAGCGAAGCGAGAAGATTTTGTGCCATATTTATGACTTTTTCATCTTCGGTATCCTGAATAAAAATCAAAAATTCATCCCCGCCGATTCGTCCGATAATATCACTTTCCCTTTTAAAGCAACTTTTCATCTGAAGGGCAACCTGCTGTAGTATATGGTCACCCTTTAAATGACCTAATGTATCGTTATAGCTTTTAAAATAGTCTATATCGATCAGAAGTACCCCAACAAGTTTTCTTTCACGCTTGCAGATGTTTAAAGCTGCGGAGAGTGTTTGTTCCAGACCCTTCCGATTAAGCAGTTGTGTTAAATGATCCGTAGTTGCTTCCAGTGCCAAATCACTCATTGTTTTATATTCACAAAGTAACATATGAATAAAATTTCGGGCTATTCTCATAGAAACTAAAAGTGTAGATATGTTGCAGAGTAACATCAGTAAAAACTCTTTAAGATATATTTTCCCTAAGCAAAATTCAATTGTTATATAAGCGGTCACAATTACAAATATTAGTACAATTCTTTGCCACGGAAAAACAAACAATA
>CABPZV010000268.1 GCA_902462015.1 uncultured Eubacteriales bacterium
GGCCGCTTTAATGGCGGGACATCTTGCCTTAGTTATTTTTTTTTTCAATTGGTTTATTTGCTCAGCGCTAAAATTAATTCTCGAAGAACCTTACATGCGGTCGCAGTAGAAACGCCGCTGTTGTCAAGGTTTGGAGAAAGCTCATTAATATCCGCTCCGACTACTTTAGTTTCACTAACCTTAAATATTGCACCGAGCAGCTGCATAAAAGTGATTCCGCCCGCCTCAGGCGTACCTGTTCCGGGAAATACTGACGGATCAAGACAGTCAAGATCTATAGTAAGATATACCGGTGTATTTGTTTTTTTAAGATTTTCTGTTAAATCTTCAAGGCCGTTCAGATTGAACAGGCTCATATCGGTATGTTCTTTTGCAAATTGAAATTCGCTGCGGTCACCGCTTCGGATACAAAACTGATGAATCCGTCCGTCTCCGGTCAGATCATAGACACGCCGCATAACACATGCATGACTAAGTTCAGCTCCGAGATAATCGCTGCGAAGATCGGCATGGGCATCAAAATGGATTATGTGCAAGTCCGGATATTTATTTATTACTGCTTTAACAGAAGCGAGTGTGACAAGATGCTCTCCGCCGATTAAAAGAGGAAATTTTCCGTCGGCAATAATTTGCAGGGCTCTGTTTTCTATATCCTTCAGCGCAAGCTCTGCACGTCCAAAGCATAGCTCCAAATCTCCGCTGTCAAAAACGCTGTAACTACACAAATCTTTATTCTGATACGGACTGTACGTTTCAAGGCCGAAGCTTTCATGACGGATTGCAGAAGGACCAAATCTTGCGCCGGGACGAAAACTTGTAGTAGAATCAAAAGGAGCGCCGAACAGAACAATCCTGGAATTTTCGTAATCTCCGTCGCAGCCTATAAATGTTTCAACATTAGGTTTCAGCATACGTAAATAAGCTTCCTTTCATTCTGATTTGAAATCTATTCTACTTCCTCAAGCATATTTTCAAGAAAAGCAGGAAGATAAAATGCTCCGATATGCAATTTAGTAGTATAATATTGGGTACGCAGATTTAACGACGTCCATTTTTTTGAGTCGAGATCGTCTATCGGATGGTATTTTTTGCTTGCAAAACCAAACAGCCAGTATCCTGCGGCGTATGTCGGAATATGAGCCTGATATACTCTGCTGATAGGAAAAGTGCTGGCAATCCGTTTATGACTTCTCTGCATTGCATCCGCATCATGCTTATAAAATGGACTTCCTTGCTGATTTACCATAATTCCGTCCTCGCGCAGAGCATTATAGCATATGCCGTAAAATTCGCGGGTGAAATATCCTTCAGAAGGACCGAAAGGATCGGTAGAATCTACTATGATCAGATCGTATTGATCCTTGCATCGCCTTATAAAGCGTAGCGCGTTGTCAAAATAAATGTTAACTCTGCTGTCATCAAGACGGCAGGCGTTTTCCGGCAGATATGTCCGGCACGCCTCTACAACCTGCGGATCCATTTCCACAAGATCAATACGTTTGATTTTATCGTATCTTGCCAGCTCTCTGACTACACCGCCGTCTCCGGCGCCTATCACCAACACATCTGTTATATCTGGGTGTACAGCCATAGGGACATGCGTTATCATTTCATCGTATATAAATTCATCGCGCTCTGTAAGCATAACATTTCCGTCAAGCGCCAATACCCGTCCGAATTCAGGAGTTTCGAAAATGTCAATTTGCTGAAAATCGCTTTCTTTCGAGTACAGATGCTTATTAACACGTATACTGTGCTTTACATCAGGCGTATGAAATTCGCTGAACCATAATTCCAATTTTACTTCCTCCATGCCGCGCGGGCTAAGCATGACTTATGCCGTCTTTATTTTATATTAATACGTTGATATTCAAAATATCAGGATCTTCAGGTCCCGTCATTGAACAGCCTTTAGCCTTTGCATATTCTATATAGTCAAGAATTTCGGAAGTAATACGTTCTCCCGGCGCAAGAATCGGAATTCCGGGAGGGTAGCACATGACAAATTCACTGCACACGCACCCCAGGCTGTCTCTGAGCGGCAGACTTTTCTTATTGGCGTAAAAGGCGTCCTGAGGACTTGCGACAACTTCCGGAGCGATATACTCCTGGCTGAGA
>CABPZV010000269.1 GCA_902462015.1 uncultured Eubacteriales bacterium
CCGGCACCGATAGCTCCCGAAATCTGATCAAGCGCTCCCGAAATAACCGGTATACCGCCATCGCGGCCTTTGCCTGCTTCTCCGCCTCCAAAAAACCATTCTGCGTCCATAGCTCCGACCCGTACGCCGGACGGTACTATCTCAGAAAATACTGAGCTGTCCAGTCCAATATAGTCGAGCATTTCCTTCCACCACTGCTTTTTACGAATGTCAAAGTAAATCGTGGACGACTGAATCGTAGGCTCGGTCACGGTCTTTCCGGTAAGCGCCCATAAAATCCAGTCCTCAAGCAAAAACACATGCTTTATCCGGTTAAACACCGAAGGCTCATTTTCACGTATCCACATCAGCTTACACGCCGGCCAGGTTGCAGTGATTTCAGGCTGTCCGGTAACACGGTAGACGTGCTCATGTCCATAATCCGCCTCAATCTTTTTCGCTTCTGCGTCTGCTCGGTTGTCAAGCCAGACAATTGCCGGACGAAGAGGAACAAAGCTCTCGTCTGTAACTATCAAAGTTTCCCCCTGAGTATCTACAGAAAGTCCGGCTATAAGCTCCGCTGTCTTTTCTTTATCGCAGTCCGGAAAAGCCTTTTGTGCAGCCTCCGTAAGAGACTGCCTTACAATTGAAATATATTCAGAACCGTCAAACTCGACAAAGCTTCCCTTTGTATCGAGAGTATAATCAACAGTTGATGAAGAGATCGTATTTCCGTCCGTATCAAAAATCGCGGTTTTCAGCGAGGTTGTCCCTATATCAACCCCGACCAAATACTTTTTGCTATCCGTCATATCAGTTATACCCTGTGCTTTTCGTCCCACGCGGTGCGGAGAGCATGGATCATCTCTTCAACCATTGCGGCAGGATCGTCAGCACAGAAAATTCCGCTTGTACTGCCGGTCGCCTCTGCTCCGAGCATAATCGTATCATAAACATCCTGTCCGTTTTTGATTCCTGCGCCCTGCAGCACCATAATATCAGGATTGATTTCACGCACGCTCTTTATCGTCTGAGTAACATAATTTTCATCGCTTGTCTTTCCTGTCCCTATAAGCTCTGTCGGCTCTGCGACAAGAAGATTGGGAGAAAGCTTTGCAATCGACATAAGCTCATCTACCGTATCGGCACATACAATCGTGCCCAGTCCAACCTCATCTGCCCTTGCAATCGATTTTTCAATTTCGTCAAGCGTCAGCTTACATTCAGCGTGATTCAGCATTACGCCTTCTGCTCCGGCCTCCTTTACCGCTTCCGGAAGAACCGAGCCAAGCCCCCGTCCGGGACGAAGATAATCCATATGCTGTGCAAAGACATGAATACGTTCGGTATTGTCTGCAATCGTTTTAATATCCGTATAAACAGGTGTGACGAGAATATCTACATCATATTTTACAGCAACCCGGTCAATGACCTTTGCGAGCTTCAGCATCTTCTCTCCGTACAAATAACATTTTGGTCCTATCTCAAAAAACGGAGGTTTAATTTTGAATCCACTGTACATATATAAAAACCATTCCTTTCGGCCAAACAAATTACAAGCTATATTATATTATAAATAAACTTTAAAAGCAAGTGAAAACACCAATTATGCAAACGTCTCTTAATGCTGTTTTGAGTTTTCAGCTTCAAGTTTTTTTATCATCATCTTTGTTTTGCGGTAATGCAAAAATACAGGCAAGCCAACAATAACGATAAGCAGAATTACTGCAATCACTATCAGAATTACATCTGCATATTTCGGAAAACCCTCACCGAGTATCGCGCTGGTGCCTCCCCTATATGCATTTGAAGCCGTCAGTATACTACCCTCTCCGCCGTACTCCACCGCAGCGCTAAGGGAGCCGGAATTTTCACCCGTCTGCAAATCCACTTTTTCAAGCGAAAGAGTTTTTCCGTATTCCAGCACGGCTCGTCCGGGCTCCGCCTCCGCCCTTACCTCGGAAGCAATGATACGGAGAGTTCCGGCTGCGGAAAGCGGGGCATTTGAGAAAACGCTTCCTCCGGTTATCTGTACCGTCCCCCCTGTTATCCCCATGCCGTTTGAGCGATCGGAAACAGCAATGTCTGTATTTCCGCCGACTATACTGACAATTCCGCTGTCAAAACGAA
>CABPZV010000270.1 GCA_902462015.1 uncultured Eubacteriales bacterium
ATACTGAAGATGTAAGCGGTCATACCTGCGCAAAATGTTCAGGCTGACGTGCAAGTTATTCCATAACACTTGATTATACGGGAAAACAATCATACAATTATTTTCGAAAGGAGGATGTCCATGAAAATAAAACTGAAACTGAGCAGGAAAAGAGAAGAAGCTGTTATAAACGAACTGATGAAAGCGGGAATTGAGATTTCAGAGGATGCAGAGCTTATTCTCACAGAGGAAGCCTGTCAGGAAAAAAAACTATACTGCAAAGACGGCGCTGATACGGTTATTGTATCGGTACAAGATATATGTTATGCTGAATCACTCGGTCATGACGTCTTTGTGTATACAGACAAACTTCGATATAAAACAGATCTGCGGATTTATCAGATGGAGGCGCTGTTTCCGGAAGACAGCTTTATCCGAATCAGCCATTCCGTCATTATTCAAAGAAATTCGATCAGGAGAATCAGACCGGCCCTGAGCTGCAAATTCCGTTTAACACTCACAACCGGCGCGGAGGTCGACGTTACAAGAACTTATTACTATAAATTTAAGGAATTTTACAATATATAAAGGAGGAAGCGCCATTATGGCAGGTGTAGCGGGAATTTGTATCGGTATCGTTCTGCTGACTGGTTTAGCAGTATTCATTTACTATCTAATATATACGCACAATATCAATCAAAAAATAAAATCCGGCGGAATAAGCGGAAGGAAACTGATAGACATTCCAAAAGCAATTATGATTACCGTGATTGTCGTACTGGTATTGTTCTGCGGGATACTTTCTCATTCCTTACAGTCGGCATATCATGATACCGAAAGGGATACGAGAAATCATTACGCTGTTATAAATGTTTCAGATCCACAAAATTATGAATATATCTCTTATTTCGGGAGCACAGAGCTTGACGATGCTTCATTCGCCAAAGTGTATTCAATTGACCAAAATCCCGGATATACAAAAGAGATTATTAAAGACGGCGACTTTACCTTTACTGTTTTCAAAAGAAGCGCTGCTGCGGACAGTTTTCATCCCGACTTTCTCTGCTATTGTGAATACACAGGAAAACGAAGCGCTGACTTGATGCTGTACAATTCCGCCTCCTTTTCGAATGCAGATAGCTTTACAGGCGGAGGCTCCGGAGGGAATGTATCCGACACACTGCTCTATATCGGAAATATTGACGAAGAAACAACTTTTACTATTTCGCTTTTTATCCTTGATGAAAAAGCAGACTCTGAATTTATGGACGAAATGCAGAAAGCGAATCAGGAAGATAAAGGGGAATTTCCATCCCAAGAAGAGTTTGCTCTTGAATCCGGAAAAGTATCAATCCATTTCTGAAATTTTTGGTTCTATCCGCTTTTCTGTTTTATCTCAAATAGTCGTTGGAAACGCTCTGATGATATGGAGCAAGATCCAAGCGTGTTTTACATGAGTTCTTAATGTTTCGTACAGCGCCGATGTCTATGCGTTAATACTTGGCTATACAATTAAAATCGTATATGGAGACGGAACACGCGTCTATTCGAATCGTCAAGCTGTCTGCGGCCAGACATACGCAATAAAAAGCCGCTTATAGCAAAACAAAAAAACGCAATAAATTATAGATGCCAGAACGGATAGTCTAAACGGCTGTCCGTCTTTCTTTTCACGCTTTTCTCTCTTTTTGCATAAGATACAGCAAAACAGGGAGGGATTTTGTGTGACAAACGAACCGAAAACCGTAGACTTTTTCTTATGTACCAACGCGGCGAACCGCTTTTTTTCACTCTGCGCCCCTTTTGACGATCCAAAGCCCGGCTATCGCCGTTTTCTTATTAAAGGCAGCGCGGGGTGCGGTAAATCCACTGCCATGAAACGCATCGCTGCACGATTCTCTAAAAACGACAGCCTGACCGAACGTATCCATTGTTCCTCCGATCCGGATTCACTGGACGGCGTTATTCTGCATGATGCAAAATGCAGTATTATGGACGCTACACCGCCGCATGCAGTAGAACCGGCATTTCCGGCGAGCTTTCAAACGGTCTGCGATTTTTGGAGCTGTTTGCGTGAATCAGTTTTGACGCCGCGTCTTTCTGCGCTGTCTCAGCTGCAA
>CABPZV010000271.1 GCA_902462015.1 uncultured Eubacteriales bacterium
GCACGTTAATAAAAGAAAATATTAAAAAAAGCACCGATTTTACCGACTATGCCGGAAAGTATTATCTTGAAAATGTTGTTTCTTATATAGAAAACAACTATTCACAGCCGATAACCGTCAATGATATGGCAAATTTTATAAAACTCGACCGAACCTATTTATACAGGCTTTTTATGAACGGCTTTAAAATGTCACCGTCAAAGTTCCTGGTTAAATACAGATTATCGCAATCGGTAATGCTTTTGAAAACAACGGATTCTTCTCTGACAAAAATTGCTCTTGCCTGCGGATTTTATGACTCATCGCATTTTACAAAATGCTTTGTTGCCGAATACGGCTGTACCCCGTCGGAATATAAGAACCAACTTTAATTTATGATATTTATGCCTATTTAATCGACATTGAATAACTTTGCATTTTAGGCCTTTGGTTTTCGTCAAAAGCCAATATTTTAATTTGGTATTTGTTTTCTTTTTTTAATTCAATATCAAATTCCTTCTTGAAGTATAGGCTTGAATTCTCTCTGTAACTCTTACTTAACATCCATCTTGTTTTTCAAATATATTCCGTCCTCCGAAATTATTCTAAATTTCAAACTCATATGACCTTATTAAGAATTTTCACTTATTCGCACTATCTCAAATATACTCCGTCAGTTTTTAAAGCTTCTGCAAGCTCCGCCGCATTAAGCTCTTGTACACTTATGTCTTGTACCGCACACAATGCTGCCGCCGTTCCTGCGGCCTGTCCCATTGCAAAGCACGGTGGCATAACACGTATTGCGCCCATAACCTCACGGTCTGCAGATATACACCGACCGGCAGCAAGCAGATTATCAAAATTTTTTGCGACAAGAGCACGATACGGAATGTAATACGGCGCATCGGACTTTCTCACGATATATTCCACATATCCTTTTTTATATATATCCATTGAGTTGGAACAGCAAAACACCGAATCCCGAATTTTTACGCTTTCGATTACGTCCTCTTTAGTGACCGTATATTCGCCCTTTATTCTGCGGCTCTCACGTACTCCGAGCGAGGCAGCACTTCTTACAAGTCTGATATTTTCACAGCCTGCGGCATATTTTCTCAAAAATGATATAATATATTCTATCTGACGTCTGCCCTCTATTTCCGCAGCCGTCACCTCTTCCGGAATAACCGCATTTACATCGTCAAGCTGTGACATATTTACCAGCCATTCATCACCCAGACCTTCATATAAGGCTATTTTGGCACGATACAGCGGAAAGCGACCCTTTTCTCGTTCTTTAAGAATTTCTTTCATATAAAATCTTTCCTCGATCGATGACGCATTTTGACAAATATTCAATAGTATGTTAAGCTATTTGCAAACTAATATCTTGCACAGATTATAAATTAATTAAATCCAAAAAAAATTTGCTCAGCCTCTTGCAATTTCTTAAATTTTGGTATATAATACAAAGAGCCGTTTAGGTAATATTAAATGTATATATACACAGGAGAATTGTTATGGAAAATAAAAAGGTTGCAATTTATTCAAGAAAGTCAAAATTCACAGGCAAGGGCGAAAGCATAGAAAATCAAATTGAGCTGTGTAAAACATATATCAAGAGCAGAAAACCCGACATCACGGATTCGGATATTTCGGTCTATGAGGATGAGGGATATTCGGGCAAAAACACTCACCGACCGCAATTTCAACAGATGATGTCAGAGATAAAAAAGGGTAACATATGCACCGTTGTATGCTATCGCCTTGACAGAATAAGCCGAAATGTTGCGGATTGCAGCAGTCTGTTGGACGAGCTGACCGATTACGGTGTTGAATTCTGTTCAATCAGCGAAAACTTTGATACAAGCATCCCCATGGGCAGAGCGATGTATAACATTTGTTCGACATTTGCACAGCTTGAACGCGAAACAATCGCCGAACGCATTCGGGATAATATGCACGAGCTTGCAAAAACCGGGCGCTGGCTCGGCGGTAACACCCCGACAGGCTATAAGAGTGAAGAAATTACCGAACGAATGTCCGTTGACGGCAAAAAACGCAAGGCTTATAAACTGACTCTGATTCCGGATGAGGCTAAAATCGTA
>CABPZV010000272.1 GCA_902462015.1 uncultured Eubacteriales bacterium
ATACGGCGGGTGAAGTTAAATACGGCACACCTTCGATTGATGGAAAATTAGATGAAATTTATAAAAGCTCTGCCTCCACATCCCTGAAAGACAATTTCTTTTACCCATGGTCGGAAAGCAAAGAAGACGAGATCGTGAAAGAGCAGGCTGATGCATCTGCGGAAACATACTTTTTATGGGACGAAGATTATTTTTACACATGCACGGTAGTTAAGGACAACGACGTTTTTGCCAAAGACCCAACTTATTATACCACACCGTATCCGTGGCAGGATGACGGAGTCGAGCTGTATCTTGACTACAAAGATGAATCGTTTACTTTGCATAACGATGCAAACGGCATAATTATGTATGCGTACGGAGGCTCCTCCGGAGGAACAAAAGCCTTTGCAGACGTAAAAGGAATCGGGGCAGATTTCGGACATCCGGCGATACCAAATACCGAAGTAAAATCAAAATATGTAACAGCGCTCACAGACGACGGGTACATTATCGAAACAGCGCTCGCACTAAAAAATGATGCAAAATTCAAAGCCGGCGATATAATGAAATGTGCTCTTCAAGTCAACGATATATATTCCTCAGAAGGAAAAAAAGGCTACGCGCTCGGTTCCCAGGACTGTTATAACTCAGGCATCACTCTGACATTTGCAGAACAACCTGATACAGCAGCTTCAGCTGATCCTTCTAATTCAGGAAACACTAATACGTCCCCCAGTCCACAGACATCGGACATAGGAGTTTATGCAGCAGCGGCGGCTATAGGATCAGCGGCATGTATTGTATTTATGAAGCAAATTGAAAAAAGAGAGAAAAACAAATAAATCATACTTAAAGACGAAATTTATGATCTGACATGTACTCTATATACTGAAAAACTCTATATTGAAACAGCAAATATATTAAAAATATTAGGCTGACGCAAAATGTTTTCCTAATTTGCGTCAGCCTGATTTTTTACATTCACATATAATAGTATTTACAGAGAAGCGTACATGCTATACAAATTATAGTAGATTCCTCCCTTTTCTATAAGCTCATTATGAGATCCCTTTTCCTCTATTCCTTTGTCGGTAAGTACAAGTATAAGATCAGCATTGCGAATGGTGGTAAGGCGGTGAGCTATAGTAAAAACAGTTCTTCCCTTTGCAAGCTTTTCAAGCGAATCCTGAACAATCTTTTCACTTTCATTGTCAAGCGCGGATGTAGCCTCATCCAGTATTAAAATAGGCGGATTCTTTAAAAATACTCTTGCTATGCTTATTCTTTGCTTCTGACCTCCGGACAGCTTTACGCCTCTCTCTCCGACATAAGTATCATAACCGTTATCCAGTGCACAAATAAACTCATGTGCTCCGGCAAGCTTCGCTGCATTGATTACTTCTTCCCGTCCTGCGCCAGGCTTTCCGTAAGAAATATTGTCATACACTGTTCCTGAAAATAAGTAGACATCCTGCTGTACCACACCTATTGCGCTGCGCAGAGATTTAAGTGTAACATCTCTTATATCGGTTCCGTCAATCAGTATTTTCCCTTCCGTAACATCATAGAAACGAGGAATCAAATTGCACAAAGTAGTCTTTCCGCCGCCCGACGGACCTACAAGAGCTACGCTGCTTCCTGCTTTTATATTGAGATTGATTTCTGAAAGCACCTGAGTGGAATCGCCGTTATAGTGAAATCCCACATTGTCAAAAATAATGTCGCCGCAAACATTTTTAAGTTCTGAGGCGTTTTCCTTTTCAGTTATGTCGGAGCTTACATCCATAATTTCGAGAAAACGCTCAATTCCAGTTATACCTCTCTGAAACTGTTCCGTGAACTGTATAATAGTACGGAGCGTAGCAAGAAGAGTGCTGACAAATAAAAGATATGCGGTAAGGTCGGCAGGCGAGATTTGCCCGTTTATCATAAAAATCGAACCGGCTACAACCACAATCAGATACATTATGCCCTCAAAGGCCCTATTTGCAGTCTGAAAACCTGCCATAT
>CABPZV010000273.1 GCA_902462015.1 uncultured Eubacteriales bacterium
ATAATATTTCAAAAAACTATTGAAACAGCAGTTTTTTTGTGATATTATCGTATAGTCTGAAAATATGATATATAAAGGCACATCCATGCGAGTCCAAACTGAAATATACAGTACGTGCCTTTAAGAAATTGACGAGGTCAATTTCACAGAAAGGTAGCATAAAGAGGACGCACATATGATGAGCTTAAAATGACATGTGCGCCATGTGTCTTTAATAAATTTGCAGAGACATTTTGAAAGAAGGAATATACCATGCAGGAAAATAAAAAAAGCGTCGGCGGAGTCATCATTATGCTTATTTCGGCTGTATGCTTCAGCACCTCCGGGGTATTTTTTAAATTCATAACTTGGAACCCAATATCTATAAATGGAGCCCGTAATTTAGTCGGCGCGACTGTACTCGCTCTGTTTATGCTTATTACAAAACATAAAATAAGAATGAACCGGTCTGTTATATCCGGCTCTCTGTGTGTGTTTCTAACCAGTTTGTTGTTTTCATATGCAAACAAAATGACTTCTTCGGCCAATGCAATCGTTCTTCAATTTACAATGCCTATATTTGTGATACTTTTTATGGCGGCGTTTTATCATAAGAAACCGATTCCATCCGACATATTTGCATGTGCCGGTATTTTTGGCGGAATAATATGTTTTTTTATCGACGGTCTTTCTTCCGGCGGAATGACCGGAAACATTTTGGCTCTTTGCTCTGGGTGTACATATGCCGGAGTGTTTATGATGAATATGGGGAAGAACTCTGATTCTCTTTCATCCTCTCTGTGGGGGCAGCTTTTAGCGGCAATTGTAGGCGTACCTTTTATATTTACAGAAACGGATTTTTCAGCGCCGGTGGTTACCGCAGTTGTCGCTATGGGTATTATCGAAATAGGTTTAGCTTACCTTCTTCTTTCAATTGGAATTTTGAGAACTACTCCTCTTGCTGCATCCTTGATTTCAGCTATTGAACCAATTTTAAATCCTATTCTTGTAGCAATTTTCTTTCACGAAATGCTGTCCGCCGCTGCGTTTATCGGTACAGGGCTTGTTGTTATAACTCTCATTATATATAATGTAAATCAGGTATTTGCCACAAGATCTGCAAAAAAGATATCGAATCTTCAGGACTGATTTTGGTCGGTTATCTGTTTTATACTATCTTCATTTATATATCTTAAACTACAAAATTTTGTATTTATAAGAAGGGAATGACCTGTAATAATGGAAACAGAGTTTAGAAGAGAGCTTCTGATGTTATCAATTAAGCTTGAAGAGACGAAAAAGAATAAAGATTTTGAAGGAGCGGTTGAAATTTATGAACGCTTTGACGGACTGGTACGTGAAAAGGAAGAGGATGACGATTTTTCGTATGACTGTCTGAGATTGCTCTGTGATGTCCTGGACCTGCTTGAAGAAGCTGTATCCGAAGATGAGGAAAGCGAAATATTTGAACAGAATATATCTGCCGCTGTAGATATAATTGAGGATATAACTATCTGATTAAAGGACAGTAGAATTTTCAATAGCGTGCATTTCACCTAAGCTTGCATTTGGCGGCAGCTTGTACTACCTCTAAAAAAACGTAGCGGAACCTGCTGATAGAATTCAACGCTTTACAGTTGGCGGCTTAACAGCCAAATTTTCCAAATGGCCATTGTCTTGACGATCGAGACAATTTATTTTAGTTATTTTGGATATTTCGGAAAAAGATGTATAAAATACTTTCTGATGGAAACAATATTGATAGAATATTCTTTTCAGAAAGGAAGTTTTACATTGCTCAGTGATAAAAAATCCTATAAGGAGTATGCCGAAGCACACGCAAAAAAATCAAATGTTCCCATTGACTGTCTGAAAGCGTTCATTATCGGTGGTATTATCTGCTGTATAGCACAGGCATTTTTCGATTTTTATACATTTCTTGAGATATCTGAGGACAATACTAAAATTCTTGTATCCTGTACA
>CABPZV010000274.1 GCA_902462015.1 uncultured Eubacteriales bacterium
AAAACAAATTATACCACCATATCAGATGCCGAATGCTTAAGCGACGTCTGACAAAAAATGAGCTTGCAGCGTTAATCTTATTCCCAAAAATATTTAACCTTGGGAAGATTCACACATTATTGCAAGCCCATTTTTATCTAAAATAAAAGTAATTTACGGAAGTTTATTTTTTTAAAAGCTCTTTAATTTGTTTTTCTGAAAATAAAATCAGTTCCTCCGCAGCTTCTGTACTCTCTGCATCGGTAATTATCCGAACTGAATCACCGCAGTCTGGAATAATTCTGACGCATCCGCCTTTTTCGCAGTCAATTCTGACCCCCTCAGTATCCGGCTTTCCAAGTGTTCGCATGATGCGTATTTTTTCCGTACAATCTGCCGGAATATGAGTATCGGAATAATAAAAATTCGGAATTTCCTCAACCAGAGATTTAAGATGAATACCACTCCCCAGGATAGTACAAAGCCTTACAGCGGCAAACGCAGCATCACGCATCCATGGAGTTTTTCCGGAATTTTTGCGTGCTTCCTCGTCGTCGCAGTCAGACGGACAATCACGGTATTTTGCAATAGTAACATTACCGTCAGTAAGAATTTTCTCTACACATAAAGGAGCAATATACGGCAGAGCAGCGTTCGGTAAGCTGCCGTGCTTTATTTCATTAAGCGCAAGAATCGCCGTTACATGCCACATATCAGTCTTCTCAGTCATTCCATTACGTTTATCCGTAATATAAAGCTTATACAGTCCGTCACATTCCACAGTAATATCAGAGTCACCTTCATCCAAAACATCAAAACCAAGCTCGGCAAGGACAACAGCAAGCATATCACTGTCTCCAACGCCACATACATGAACTGTAGTTTTTTGAATATGCTTTTCCCCTATAATCCGAAGTTCATCGCGTGCGCTGGCAATCAGTGCCGATCGGTATAGAAGAGAAAGATCATCACATCTTTCAATATCAAATACCGAAGAAGATTCCAGTATTTTATCTTCAAGAGATGAACAGAGCGCTCGTTCGAATGATCTTGAAGGATATAGTCCGTCTTCATCAAAAAACTGCACCTTTATTCTGTCCCCGGAATCCTGATGCCCTGAGTTTACACCTTCTTTAAAACTTTCAATATGCACCATAAGCGTCATTCCAAGCCTTGCACCGGCAAATGCCGCCATGGATGAGCTTCCGTCTCCGAAATCAAAGGCAGTACACCCAACAGATGCTATTCCGCACATAAGGGATTCTTTCAAAAGATGATCACGCGAAGATCTGCCGCTTACGGCTCCGATTCGCGCCCCTATGCCCGACGCGCTTCCTATCGATTTGCCCAGCTCTGCAAATGAACAAATCTCACCTGTTCCGATAAGTCCTCCCTCATCAAAAATAAATGAAATATCCTGTTTTACACCGTGTCCGACAATTCTGTTTTTTTCAATTACCGTTCCCGATCGCAGCCGCGTTCCCGGCAGAATAAATGCGCCTTCTCCAAGACAGCACCCTGCCCCAATAACACTTCCTGAGCCGACCGTCACATTCCTTCCTACGACGGTATTTTCACAAATAACAGAATTATTAATGCTGCTGCCTTCCTCTATTCTGACACCGCTGTATATTATACTCCCTAAAACTGAAACACCGTCAGATACTTTACTGACTCCATTTTTGGAAAAAACATTATTACCGTCAGAATAGTACATATTTTCGCGGTAATAATCCGGAATCGAACCTATATCACACCAATGAGCATCCGTTTCAAATCCGAAAAGCCTTTTACCTTTGCGAAGCAGCATCGGGAAAAGATCATTGGAAAAGTCGAAAGAAACTCCTGATGGGATATATGACATAATCTCTTGATTAATAATATAAATTCCAGTATTTACTGTATCAGTCAGCACTTGCTGCCACGCAGGCTTTTCAATAAATCTTGTGATTTTTCCGTCGCTGCC
>CABPZV010000275.1 GCA_902462015.1 uncultured Eubacteriales bacterium
CAGCGGCCATTGCCGAGATGATGCTTCAAAGTCGAGACGGAATTGTCAGAATTCTGCCTGCCATACCTGAGGACTGGAAGGACGGATCATTCCACGGACTTTGCATCAGGGGCGGCTACGAAGCAGACGCAGAGTGGAAGGACGGTCAAGTCACCTCATTTACAATCCGCTCGACCGTCGGCTCTGGGAAGCTCACGGTTAAGGTTGGACACAAAACCTATAAAATCAGTATTTCAAAGGGCAAATCCGTCACCCGAACGCTCAGCGCCACTTAATTTGTAAATACTGTAAATAAACACCGCATTGTATTCCGGCAGCAGGTCCGGCTAAGCCCATTAAAGGGCGGCAGGTCTGCTGATTCAGGATATATTACAATGCGGTGTTTTTACCGGTAAAGATTGTAAAAATATTTTGCGCCGAACTTGACAATCATATGATTGTGATGTATAATCATTGTTATATATGAACTGTTTCCGCTATTGGCAGATAGCAACTGTAGCATATCAAAACATTTTGTGTACGAAAGGAATGTTTTTATGAATATTAATATGAAAGATAAATATATTCCCGGAACTAAGGTACTGAAAAACGAGATGTACGGTATTACCGGAAAAGAATTTCTGGACAAAATATTTTTTATGTCGGATGGAATTATGCTTAGCCGTATAAGAGATATTGCCGGAATCGACGGCTCTACTATTCAGAACTGGGTCAAACGCGGCTGGCTTGGCAGCACTGTAAATAAGCGGTACAGCGAGGTTCAGCTCGCAAGAATTTTAATTATCAACATGCTCAGAACAACTATGAAGCTCGAAAAAATCGATTTTCTTCTTCATTATATAAACGGCAATCTTGACAACCGTGCCGACGACATTATCTCAGAGCCTATTCTATATGAATACATTTGTAAAATTATAGACAGAATTGACGGTACGGAATCTGTCACACCCGAACAAATAAAAGAAATTATAAGCAGTGAAACAGAGAATTACGAAGAACTCATTTCAGGTGCTACAGACAGACTCCGCAACGCGCTCGAAGTAATTCTGCTGTCATACTTTGCATCAATCGTTACCTCTTGTTCCGAAGAAAAATTTGCTGCGCTCAAGAGCAGAAAAACAGATGAATCAAAATAAATGCAAGTAATAATATAAACAAACTGTACAAAGCTGCGTCATCGGCTGAATAAATGTGCGTCTCTTCGCTCATGATAATATCGGGGTGATGCGCATGAAATTAAAGCAGAGTATTAATTTTAAAAATACAGAAAAATATCTTATATTATTTTGTATCGGTTCTCTCGTATATCCGCTTCTTGAAATAATTTGGCGCGGATACACACACCCGACGATGGCAATTGTCGGAGGAGTGTGTTTTTGTCTAATTTATTACGCTGACGAAAAAATGCACCGGAGGGCAGGTATTCTCCTGCGCGCGGTTATAGGCGGCCTTATCATCACGGCTACCGAATTTGTCTCAGGCTGTATAATCAATCTGATATTAGGACTTAGCGTATGGGATTATTCACGTATGCCGTTTAATCTTCTCGGACAGATTTGTCTCCCCTTTACCGCCCTGTGGATGATTTTATGTATTCCCGTAATCTATCTCTGCGGAATACTCCGGAAATATTTCGTCAGGTTTTTATATATTCCCTATGATAATTCGGACGGGAAGAAAAGCACCGCAAAAGATAACACCAATCTTTAGCCGCAGCTCCGTCTGCCGGGAAGTAAAGACGATAACTTGTCAGGACGTCAAACCGGCAGACGTTCGGGCGTCAAGGTGTTTACCTGTCAGGACGTTCGTCTGCTAAAGCGCTGAACGCTCGCGTGCGGTTTTGTACTTGGGCTTTTAAAAAATTCGATTATTTTCGATATTTTTTTACAAAACAGCTTGACAAACAATTCCAAACGTGTTATACTTAG
>CABPZV010000276.1 GCA_902462015.1 uncultured Eubacteriales bacterium
ATATAATATGTATATGTATACGAAGCTTGCTCCTCCAAGCTTTAGTTTTAAGGTTATTATTTAATGTTAAACTTATGATGAGTATCTGCTCCGAAGTTCATGCCAAAATTCAAGAGTTGTAAAGCTTCTTTCAATTTGATTGCACAAGTACGCTTCACAAGTTGAAGAAAATTCCTTTAAATATTCCTCAGAAAGATTAAAAGATAAAAATCTTTTAATTGATGCGTTTTCTATATACCGCATCGCAGACAAAACAGCCGGTGAAACAATTCGTATTGCTGTAGTATATTTATTTTCAGACGGTTTTGAAAAAATCATTTCTGCTTTTGCCAAACGGTCGGAACATTGCTTGCAACGCAGTGTACCGCCGACAAGATCAAGCGTCATATCCGCATTATCCGATGCTGCCGCACCACAGTCGGTACACTGCGAAAGATCGGGAGCAAAACCGGAAAGTATTGACGTTTTGAGTTCAAAAGCGGCCTTGATAAGCTCCTGCTTTTTTTTGCCGGTCATTATGGCGTATAGAGTATTAAGAATTAGCCGGAGCATGTCTCCGGCTCCATCAGGATGTCTTTCCGGACAAACCTCGCAGCATACGTCAAACAGATACTGAACAAGAGCGTACAAATCAAGTTCCAGCCTGACTGCATAAAAGGTTTCAACAGGAAGAGCTTCCCGCAGCCAAAACCTGTCGCCGCGTTTATACAGAGTAAGTTCACTGTAACACATCAGCTGTGTTGAAATCATATACCGGCTGCGGATACTTCTGGCGCCTTTTGCCATCACAGGAATTCTTCCGTATTCAGATGTCAGAACGGAGAGCAGTTTATCGGTTTCTCCAAGCAGTGTTTCGCGGACGATCAATCCCTTTACACGCAGCTCCAAGAGTATTTCCCCTTTCATGATTTGAATTTTGTTAATGGGATTAAAGAAAATTCCGGAGCTAAAATAATCCTGCCAAATGATTTTTAATTGCATATTCCATAAGGGGCTTGCCCCGTCAATTGGCGCGGCAACCATTCCAGTAGGAGATTGTATCTCCCACTGATTGGCGAAATGTAACCCGCCGCCATTAAAGCGGCAGCTTTAATGGCGATTGCCTTAAGAGTCAACCATCATTAAGGCTATCGCCTTAATGATGGGACATCTTGCCTAAGTTATATCGTTTTATCATACAGAGAATATATAACTGCAGTTATATATTTTATTCAAAATCTTTTTTTGTATCATAGCCGAAATCACTCAGATAAAAATTACTGTCACGCCATTTTTCTTTAACCTTTACCCAAAGATCTAAATGAACTTTTACACCTAAAAAGGCTTCAAGGTCTTCTCTTGAATAGGTTCCGATTTTTTTCAGCATTTCACCGCCTTTTCCTATAATTATCCGTTTATGTGATTCACGTTCGCAAAAAATTTCGGCTCTTATTCGTATCATCTTTTTTTCTTCTGTAAATTCTTCAATAACGACAGCCGTTCCATGGGGAATTTCATCTTTAAGAAGTCTAAGAATTTTCTCTCGTATAATCTCAGAAGCAAGCCGCCTCTCAGGCTGATCCGTAATCATGTCTTCAGGGAAAAACCAAGGGCTTTCCGATAGAAATCCAGATGCCTCATCAAGCACATCTCGGACACCTTTTTCTTTAAGCGCCGATACCGGTACCACGGCGGCAAAGTCATGTTCCGCGCTGAATGCTGCGATTGTTTCAGCAATTTTCACGGGATTTGAGCGGTCAATTTTATTAATTACAAGAATTGCCGGGATCGACATTTTTTTTAATTTATTTATAATCTCATGCTCGGTTTTATGGATATACGGTTCTGCCTCGACCACAAGTATTGCCGAGTCTGTTTCACCTATCGTCTTATCGACTGCCGTTACCATATAGTTTCCAAGTTTTGTTCTTGGCGTGTGCATTCCCGG
>CABPZV010000277.1 GCA_902462015.1 uncultured Eubacteriales bacterium
CTGTGTCTGCTTACTTTTATCCTTTTTTCTGTACACAAAAAACACCTGCCCTCTATGATATAATTATACCATATCCGCAGGTGCTTTGTAAATACTACTTCCTTTTGGTCTACAGTCTGGCGGCTTGCTGATTTAAACAGCAAGCCGCATTTTTTCGCTTTTAAAGATTCCCACAAACATTTCCTTTAAAATCAACATCTGACCGCTCAACAAAGTTATCGTTTTATGGATTTTTATTCAGTGTACATACAATGCCGAGCCGTAATCCTTAAGTATACCCGGAAAGGTAAGGATTCTTCTGAGAGCACTTCCCTCTCCGTCAAAATCTGATATATGATCGCTGACAAATTTTATAATTTTTCTGCCATCGGGATGTAACCCAGGATCTCCGAAAAAACACAAAGCGTCACCAACGCGCGCAGACGCTCCTCCAATAAATCCGCTGTCGTACCCGTTAAGCTCTATTCCTCCCGGCGATATCTTAAGTGCATCAATTCCGCATAGCTCCGCACACTCTGCAATTCCATCATCCGATGTTATAATCGCACTCTCGGTTACAGCGCATACAGAGCAATGTGTATACCCCTGACGAACATCGGTCACGGCTTGATCTGAATACAGCGAAAGTATTTCCGGTGCAGTACTTTTCCGGCGGCAAAAAAGCACATCGCCAAAGCGCGGGGAAACAAGCTGTGCCGCATTTAAAGTAACATCGTCAGGATAGCGACATTTACCGCTAATATCCGGCTCCGGCGTTTTTATTGGTACAAAATGCAGTCCTTTATCCTCCGGACACCCCCAGTTGTTTTTCAGTGATTTCAGACCGTTTTCTAAAAGCTCACGATTTTCTGAATAGAAGGATTCAGGGCAAAAAATTTTCCCGGAGCGATAAAACAACAGCATGTCTGGGTGCGAGGCCACCGGAGCGTCATATCTTTCAAAACGCGGCAGCCGTATAACGCTGCATTTTTCACTGTTCCCACCGGCAGCAAAACAAAGCATATTTTCAAGCTCTTCCGGAAATGCCTCACTGATAAAAAGAATCATACTGTGATCTCCAGTTTTCACAAATTCAACGAAAAAAGCGAGTCCGCAGTGCGGCATATACCGCATAGCAAACTCACTTATACAAGGCCGAAGCTGCGTAAGAACCGACTTCAAAAAGCTTATGCACGGACTACCTTATTAGAGCGCAGGCAGCTGGAACAAGCGTGAATCGACTTATGAGTACCGTTAGAAGTAATAACTCTAACCTTTCTTACATTTGGCTTCCAAGCTCTGTTTGTCTTACGGTGAGAGTGAGATACATTACAACCAAAAGTAACTCCCTTTCCGCAGATATCACATTTTGCCATATTTATAATCATTCCTTTCGTATAAACTTAATATCTTCGCCGATTTCGACTATGCCGCAATACAAAAATATATTCGGATGGGCACAAAATTTTGTCCGAAAGAACATTCTTTCTGACTTAACACCACCAAATCTGACGGCATTTTTAAATAATAGTCATTCAGAATTGCTATACCATATAGAAAACTGATCTGACTCCGGCATATATACCGATAATTAACAGCATTATTATACCATAAGTTACCGGGCGAGCCGCAATGTTTCGGAGTTTTGCTTTGCAAAATCGCTGGCTTTGTCAGCGAAACGAAACTTGCGCCTTAAAGCTTTAGCTTTAAGGTTATTATACCATATAATTTTGTGAAATGCAATACTTTTTTTGCCTAAAAGAAAATAAATATATTTGCGAAAGCTATTTATACTTTAATTTTTATTTAATCCAAAATCAAATACTCATTCAATAAGGGGCTTGCCCCGTCAAATGGCGTGAGAGCCATTCCAGTAGGAGATTGTATCACCCACTGAATGGTGAAATGTAACCGCCGCCATTAAGGCGATC
>CABPZV010000278.1 GCA_902462015.1 uncultured Eubacteriales bacterium
AAAAAATATTAAAAATGTCCGGCGGTCTGAAAAAGTCAGACCGCCGGACATCTCGTCAAGCACTGTTTTTTATGAATACACCTTTACAGTTTATCCGATTTTATGTGTTAAATATTCCAGAAGCTGGTTTGTATCGTAATCATCTTTAAAAAACAAATTATAAGCCTGTTCTTCTGCATTGATTTCAACTGTTACCGATTTAAAGGCAATACCGTTTTCAGAATATGAAATCCGGGATGAGCTTATCCCTGTCACCTTTTCATAGGGCACTGATAAAGAACTTTCAGTTCTTGTATCTTTCATAAAATCATACTCAACAATATATGCAAAGAGCGATTCCGATTTTTTATCAACTGCAAGTCCGCATATAACCACATAAGAGGAAACAAATGCATTATCTCTTGTTTTTCGTGAAATAATGCCGTCCCCTGCAATACACTGCGCTGATACTATTTTCGAAAAAACGGTTTTTGCCGCGCCGCTGCACTTTTCATACTCAGAATTGATCTTGCCCTCAATTATAGACTGTTCCTCATTAAATACCAGATTTACATATTCTTCTGCATGTGTCTTTTTTACGGCAGTACTGTTAACTATCAGTATGTATATGACGCCGGCAATAAACGTCGCCAGGCTGACATAAAAAAATATAAATCCGGGCATAAAAGCCATGATCACAGAACCCAAAATTAAAATAATTCCCGGAATTCTTAAAACTGCTGTACGTTTAGTGTTCTCTGTCAAAAATTTCTTAAGCTTTTGATTATCCATAGTTATAAACGTTCCTTTCATAATGTATAAAATTTAATAACAACAAGGACATCGCGCAGACTGACGGTAAAAAAACACAGTAAGGATAAAAAACCACGTTATCTTCACAGATAACAAAATTTAGTTAACATTCTATCCACAGTATACAGCATAATTCTTTACTTGTCAACAGTTTTAACCAAAAAAATACAGAAATTCAACTATAATTCGACTTTTTATTGAAACAAATCCATACAAAGAAAAATAAGCCCGCGGAACCGTTATACAATGCAAAATCATTTCACTGACTTTTGCATTGTATAACGGTTCCGAAGGCCTGTTTTTACTCATATATAACTAAAAGTAAGACATCCCTATCCTTTATGGCGGAGAAATCATACTAATCTGAAATGCAACAATCCTATCCGTTTTCTTCGGCAGCAGAATCCAGCGACCGAAGTTCATCAAGCTTCGCCTTAACAGACTTCATATCAATAAGCATATCGTCTTTTTTCCGTGGATCACGCAAAAGCAGGGACGGATGATATACCGCAGTAAGCCAAAGTCCTCCCTTATTGACCCATGTTCCGTGTTCGCGTGTAATTTTATAACCGGGATGAATCAGGCGCATCGCCGAAATTCTGCCGAGACAAACAATCATCTTCGGCTTTACCAATCTCACCTGTCCGCGAAGATACTCTATGCAAATATCCTGTTCTTCCGGAAGCGGATCACGGTTTCTCGGAGGACGGCATTTGAGCATATTCGCTATATAAACATCGTCGCGAGGAATGTCCACGGCAAAAAGATATTTGTCAAAAAGTTTTCCGGCGGCTCCGACAAACGGAACTCCGGACAAATCCTCTTTTTCGCCCGGCGCCTCCCCGACAAACATTAAATCGGCATTTTTGTTTCCGCAGCCGAAAACACAATTCGTTCTTGTCTCTCCAAGCTTACATTTTGTACATTCCCTACACTCGCGCTCAAGTTCTTCCCACGTCACTGTCACTTTAAACGTCTCCTTTCAATAAGTGGCTTGCCCCGTCAAATGTCGTGGCAACCATTCCCGTAGGAGATTTAAATCGGAGCAACGCTCCTGCGCTTGCGAACGATTGCAACCTACGCAGAGAGCGTTAGCTCCTCAGG
>CABPZV010000279.1 GCA_902462015.1 uncultured Eubacteriales bacterium
CCTGATTTTGAAATAACATTAAGACATACATCCTTTCCTTCGCAAAGCTCAAGAAGCTCGTTTATGTATGAAGGAGTGAGCGAATTGCCTGCAAAATATATATCCGGCGTATCCTTCTTAAGCGAATTGTAGAGAGGGCTCTTTACAAATTCTATCGCTGCTCTCGCACCGAGATAAGAACCTCCGATTCCGATTACTATAAATATATCACAATGACCTTTAATGTATTCAGCCGCTTTTTTAATTCTGAGGAATTCTTCCCTGTCATAGTTTAAAGGCAGATCGCGCCAGCCGAGAAAATCGTTTCCCTCTCCGCACCCTGTCATTACCTTTTCAAACGCACCATTTGTCTCTGACTCAAGAGCCGTGAGCTGATCTCCGGAAATAAACTTTCCAGAGTATGCCAAATCAAGTTTAATTGCCATTACACTGTCCCTCGCGGAATTTTAAATTTATATATTTTTTACGGTTTCATTATACACTCATTTTTGAATTCTTGCAATAGCAATTTGTTATATTTTTTTTAAATCATAAAAAAATTTAAAATTATGTCGAGCAGAACCTGAAAATATCCGATACGGTCAACGGTTTCGGCCGCTGTCACAGCGGATTCTCCGAGCTCGGTGTCTCCGCATTTATATACAATGCGGCCGACTACGGTACCGGCCTCGATCGGAGCGTTCAGAAGCTCGGGTATTTCCGTCACAACCTCGATGTTACTTCCTGAATTTTTGTCAATCACACGCTTGTATTCCGCTGCTGTAAGAGAGCAGTTTTCCTTAGTTCCTCCCACAACCCGGATCGCGTCGAGCGTCTTTTCCGGATAATTCATAAGAGAGTAGCCTGCAAAACCGATATCAAGCAGCTTTTTCGCGGAGGCATTGCGCGCATCACGAGTCGTTGATCCCATTATGACTGCAATCAGATGAAGATCGTTCCTTTTGGCTGTTGCACTGATACAAAACCCTGCCTTTGACGTCGAGCCTGTTTTAAGTCCCGTTGCACCGTCGTAAAATCTTATAAGCTTGTTGGTGTTTGCAAGTGTGAATTCTCCGCCCCTTATAGAATCCATCCATGTAGAGCTGTATTCGATAATCTTAGGATGAGACAGCAGCTCCGCGGACATAATTGCAATATCACGTGCCGAGGTAACATGGTTTGTTGTAGTGTCGTCAAGACCGTTTGTATTTTCAAAATGAGTCGAATTCATTCCGAGCTCTGCAGCTCTTGTATTCATCAAGGATACAAAGCCTTCTTCACTGCCGCTTATGAATTCCGCAAGCGCGACGGCAGCGTCGTTGGCGGATGATATTACAACGCACTTTATCATATCCTCGACCGACATCTGTTCTCCCGGCTGAAGATAAACCTGAGAGCCGCCCATAGACGCCGCATTTTCACTGACGGAGATTGTATCGGTCAGAGCTATTCTGCCCGAATCAACCGCCTCCATAGTCAGTAGAAGTGTCATTACCTTTGTTACAGACGCCGGTGGAAGCGCCTCGTCGGCATTGTATTCGTATAAAACGGTTCTTGTTTCAGCCTCCATCAGTATAGCGCTTTTTGCATCAAGCTCCGGTTCTTCGGCGTTTATACCGGCGCCGGCGGAAAAAATTCCTGCAGACGATACTGTGATAAAGGCGGCCATGGCAAAAGATACAAACTTTGTTTTTTTATCTTTGACATGCATGGCATGGTTTTTTGAAAATTTGAGATTATCAGCTTTTGTTTTAGATAATATTTTCATATACTGCTCCGTTCTGCCGTATCAGCGGCTTGTTTATACTTGTTTATATCAGTATATTTTTATTTATCTTTTCTTCGGTTTATTCACAAAACGCAAATAAGTCCCAAATAACTTTTTTAAGATACTGGATATTACCGTTCGC
>CABPZV010000280.1 GCA_902462015.1 uncultured Eubacteriales bacterium
AGCTCCCGTATGAGCTGTTCTTCGGTAATATTTTTACTTTGGGGGAGCTGATAAAATCCTCTGCGAATTCTTTCAATTACTCCTTCTTTACAAAAAGCCGCTACCTCATATTTATTTATCCCGTTAGCGGCAAAATCTGAAGTTTTTGCAATGCCGCCGTTATTTTCAATTACCGTTTTTAAAATTTCTTTTTTACTCAAGCAGACACCAACTTTCCGCACGCAAGAAATGAATAATGTACGCAATTATTATACCATACGGTTTTGTAAATTGCAACAACTATATGCATGTATTGTTTAATATTTGTACGCTGAAAGTTATTGCAACAATTGATTAAGATTTATTTTTCAAAGACTAAATCTAATAGTATGCCCCGATTTTTGGAGAATTATTCAAAACTTTCCTCAAAAGTATTGACAAACATATGTTTCGTAATGTATAATAAAATAATACCACCAAAGAACAACAACTGAATACAAAATGAAACTTCGAAGTAAGAAGAGGTAGCGGCAGCCAATAATGCCGCACCACTCATAAACGTAAATCTGCTTGCGGAGTGGTTAATCAGCAGATAAATGGTTTCTGAATTTACAGAGCCGATACATAGTTTCATCATTTTGAAGCGAGAGCGAAGCTCCCGCCGATTTTTGATGTCCCTATGTGTCGGCTTTTTGTTTTGCCGATCGACAACTGAATGACCGGCTGAATGGGATACTCCGCCAAGACTTTCCGAACGGAAACGAGCGAGACAACGCTGCTGAAAAAGCAGGGGCAGGAACGACATTCGGGTGAAACGGCAAAAAGAAAACTGTAGTCCACAGTTATAGCGATCATCGGATTGTGGCACCCACAATCCCAATCCACACCCTAAAGGGATGTGGACTATCTCAGGGGAAATCCCCTGAATACCCCTAATAGAAAATGGAGATGAGAAAATGAAAGATAAAAAAGTGAGAATAAAAGTACGGCTAACCGAAGATGAAAACGAAAAACTGAAACGCTGTTCCGCCCTCTGCGGTCTATCACAGGCAGAATTTATCCGCCAGCTTTGCAAGGGACAAACGCCGAAACCGCAATCCGAAAAAGAATTTTGGGAACTGCTGAACACCCTCTACTCAGTCCATAACGGATTTAAGGAATGTGCAAAGTACGAGCCTTCCGCTTTGGATATTTGCAAAGAAATCGAGTACCTGATACTCGATTTGCAGGAGGCGGGATAATGGCTACTACTTCACTTTGGCACATTGAGGGCAGGCTGAAAGACCTTATTGACTATGTAGAAAATCCCGAAAAAACAAGAACAGACAATCCAAATTTACAGCCGTTGTGGGATGTGTTTTCCTATGTCAGCCGCCCTGAAGCTACTGAGCAGGGCGAATATGTTTCGGCTATCAACTGTCTCAAAGAAATTGCATTGCAGCAGATGATACTAACCAAAAAGCAGTACGGAAAAGATGACGGATATATCGCTTGGCACGGTTATCAGAGCTTTAAGCCTGACGAGGTTACACCCGAACAGGCGCACGAGATCGGCTTGCAGTTGGCGAAAGAAATGTGGAGTGATCGCTTTCAGATTATTGTCACCACCCACCTTGATAAAGACCATATTCACAATCATTTCTGCTTTAATTCCGTGTCCTTTATCGACGGTGGAAAATACAATTATTCCAAATCCGAGCTGAGAAAGCTTCGTGAAGTATCTGACCGTATCTGCGCTGAACACGGCTTGTCCGTCATAGAAAATCCCCATAAAGCGCCGTCAAGGCAGGTGTGGCTTGATGAGAAAAGCGGCAAACCGACAAGATACAATGTCTACCGTGAAGATGTACGGGAGGCAATCAATTTCAGCCGCCGCCCCTTCTATATGGAAGAGTA
>CABPZV010000281.1 GCA_902462015.1 uncultured Eubacteriales bacterium
AGAGCTTGGTATGATGGAGTTTCAGCGTGAGCTCCAGTGGCAGTGCTATAATAAGCATCAGCTTTCCGTTTATAATATGGATGATATTTTGGTATATAAATACGGCGTTGAAATGCAGCCGCGTCCAGAACAGACTCCTCTTGTATATTTTGCATCCGATTATCCGGCAACTGCGTTCGACTGCGACCGCGACGAGTTTATCGGCAGCTACGCCAGCGAGGAAAATCCGAAAAACGTAGTAGCCGGAAAATGTACAAATTCAACGCTTGCCGGCGGAGATCCGTGTTTTGCGCTGCAGCTTGACATTGAGCTTAAAGCAGGGGAAGATAAAGAGATAAATATTTTTCTCGGAACCGCTATGACCGAGGAGGATATTAAAAAGTCTGTTGCGCATTGCCGCGAGGCCGGTTTTGTGAAAGAAAGCCTTGATATGCTTCGCAGACGCTGGCGTGGACGTCTTGCGCGCTTCCAGTGTGAAGTTCCGGATGAGAATGTTCAGCGTATGGTCAACATTTGGAATCCGTATCAGGCGGAGCGCAACTTTATGTTTTCGAGAAACATTTCTTATTATGCGACCGGAACGTTTCGCGGTGTGGGGTACCGCGATACCGCTCAGGATATTCTTGCGGAAATTCCGTTTAGTACTACCCGTGCTAAAGATAAAATCAGACTGCTTCTCGGACAGCAGTACAGAGACGGTCATGTGAATCATTATTTCTTCCCGACGGAGGGATTTGATCCTGTTACGACAATTCACTCGGACGATCACCTGTGGATTATTATGTCGGTCTATTATGTTACTATGGAAACCGGACAGCGTAAATTTCTCAGAGAAAGGGTTCCGTATTACGACGGCGGCGGTGCCAGCGTTTATGAGCATTTGAAAAAATCGGTAAGATATACATGCCAGCATCTCGGTGAACATGGATTTCCTCTTATGCTCAGGTCTGACTGGAACGACATGCTTTATAAGGTATGCCGGGAGGGTAAGGGTGAAAGTATCTGGACATCAATGCAGTTTGGAACCGTTCTGCGTATGATGGCAGAGCTTGCCGAGCTCATGGGAGACGACGCTACTGAATACAGAAAGCTTTATGATGAGCAGAAGAAGCTTGTCAATGAAATCGCATGGGATGGGGAATGGTTCAGGCGCTGTATTACCGACGATGGCACGTTTATCGGCTCCAAAGAACAGCCGCAGGCGAAAATATGGCTAAATACTCAGTCGTGGTCGGTAATTTCAGGTATGGGAGATCCTGATAAGGCTGAAAAAGCAATGGAGAGCGTTAATAAATATCTTGATACGGAGCTCGGAATTAAAAAGATAGAACCGTCTATGAAAGATTATCCGAGCGCCGAAGATCCTCTTACATATTATAATAAGGGCTGCGGAGAGAACGGGTCGGTATTCTGCCATGCAAATACCTGGGCGATTATTGCCGAATGTATGCTTGGTCATCCGGAAAGAGCTTATAAGTATTATCATCAGCTTCTTCCAATGGTTGCCCAGGAAAAAGCGGGAGAGTGGAGATACAAGGCGGAGCCTTATGTCTATTCGTCTAATATATTCGGTCCTGAAAGCGATAAGTTCGGGCTTGCCAATGTCAGCTGGCTGACGGGTACTGCGGCATGGATGTATATAGCGGTTACACAGTATATTTTTGGCGTTAAAGCTTCCTGGGGCGGACTTGTCATTAAACCGTGTATTCCAGGGGAATGGAAGCACGTCACGGTTAAACGCACTTTCCGAGGATGCAAATATACGATTGAAATTGAGAACAAGGGTGTCGGTGCCAAAGAGGTTGTCGTTCCCCATGTAAG
>CABPZV010000282.1 GCA_902462015.1 uncultured Eubacteriales bacterium
ATTGTATCTCCCACTGAATGGTGAATGTAACCCGCCGACTGAAAGGCGATCGCCATTAAAGCGGCGCTTTAATGGCGGGGGACATCTTGCCTAAGTTATAAAATTATGCAAGAGTTAATTTGTAATATACCGATTTTAATAAATACCGTTATTCTGCCGGGAACATTAATGATCCCGGCAGAATTTATTTTATATATAATACTCCATTAAAACAAATATTGTTCAATAACAGCTGAAAGCCTGTCATTAGATGTTTCAAAATGTAAATTAGAATCCAACCCCTACAGAGAATAACGTCCTTACAGATGCCGTCATAATATGGAGGAAGCACTTCATTTGGTTTAATATAACAATTTTTAAAATATTATAAATCAATATTAAAAACATATTGATTTTTCAGCAATAATTTGATATAATAAAATAAAAAGCGACAAAATATTTTATTGATTATATTTAAGAAAGGTAAGTTTGCACAATGGATAAACGGCTTGTCGGTAAATGGTATAAGGAAGAAATGGGAGAAACGCTTAATATATTTGATGAATCACCTCTCCGTATAAAGATGTCATTTACTTCATCAGGGTATTACAATTTTGAACCAAACTGCATCTACGAAAAAGATGATTTTCTGTGTTTTGAAATTAACGACGAAGAATACCGAATGGTTTACCATATCAAATATGTTGACGGAAATATAGAAGGATACTATACTCAGTTTGGAAAAGAAATCCCGGTTAAATACAATTTGGTATCTGAAAAGCCGGAAGATGAAGAATATCGCTGTCTTTTTATCGAAAAATATGTTCCCAATACAAACATAAAAAGAATTGATATATTGAAAAAATATGCTTCATACGACAGAACGCAAAGTGTTCCACCGTACTCTACCGAATACGTTCTCGGAGGTGAAATTCCTCCGATCCTTGAAAAATATAAATTTTCCGAATATATTGCTGGCGAAGATAAAAGCAGTGATGATATAGTTTTCAAGACACTTGATTTTGTCTGCGACCATTTCGGGCATAACGGAAACAGCGATTTTCCATCCGAGAGAAAAATCGAGGATATTGTTGAATATTGTGAAAACAACGACGGTAAAATAAACTGCCGCGGACTTGCTATCCTATTGGCGTCGATACTCCGCTTACTCGGCATAAAGGCAAGACACATTACCTGCATGCCGTATGAAAATCCGTCTTGGGAATGCCACGTTGTGGTGGACTGCCTTCTGCCCTCCGGAAAAAGAATAATGCTTGATCCGACATGGAGATTGTACCTTAAAGACGCTGACGGTAAATATTTATCTCTCGAACAGCTCAGAGTTCTTCTGATAAAGGAGCAGCCATTTTTCATTAACGACGGCGCTTCATACAACGGAGCTGATTTTGATAAAGAATATCACAGAAACTACATGATAAAGAATACCTTCAGATTTTCAAGAGGAACTTATTATAACAACGGATCCGATGACGATGATCTTTGCTGTATTGAATTAGTCCCTGCAAACTATCCTGCAAAAAATTTCAGCGATTCAGCAAAAAAAGAGTTTGTTTATAACGACGCGGAATTCTGGACTATGTAAAAGTCCAAGTACATACTTATGACCGTGCTTTCCGGTATATACTGTGTTCTCAGAACACAACCTTAACATTCAATAAGGGGCCTGCCCCGTCAAATGGCGTGGCAAGAGTTGGCAAAGCCAGCCTGCCATTCAGTAGGAGATTGTATCTCCCGCTGAATGGTGAAATGTAACCCGCCGACTGAAAGGCGATCGCCATTAAAGCGGCCGCTTTAATGGCGGG
>CABPZV010000283.1 GCA_902462015.1 uncultured Eubacteriales bacterium
AAATCTCTTTGTTTGTGATACAATAAGTAAATAGTATGGTTTAAGGCGTAGAGTTTTCATACGTCCGCGGAGACACTCGCATAAAGCCGTGACTTTGGTATGCTTCTTATTGAATTTAAAGAAAAGCAGCCGCTTTTTTAATTAATTCAAAGCAGCCATTTTCTGATTATTTATTAAGCAGACTTTTTTACACTATAAATTCAAGGAGGTGAAAGATTTGCCGAATATCAAATCAGCAAAAAAGCGCGTCATCGTTACGCAGACCAAGACACTTCAGAACAAAATGTTCAAGACCGCTGTCAAAAGCACAATAAAAAAATATGAATCAGCTTTGGCCGCAGGAGACAAGGATGCCGCTGCTGCAACATACAAGAATGCCGTGAAGATAATCGACAAGGCTGTCGCAAACGGAATCATTCACAAAAACAAAGCCGCAAGAAAAAAGAGTCAGTTTACTCTTGCACTGAATAAGTTAAACGCTTAAGTCAGTTAAATACAAAAAAGAAAAGCAAAATTCCGTCACTCACCCGGAGTTTGCTTTTCTTTTTATTTTATATTTTCGAAATATTCGCCGTCACTGTGTCTTTCCGTCCGCCCCGCTGTTTGCAAGCTCTCCGTCAAAATCGAGCATATCAGAAAGTATATAGTTGCTGACATACATTCCATTAGGTGTAAAATAATATCTGTTCCCGTTTTTTTTCATATATCCGCCTTCAATATACTTGTTCAAATAAGAGGAATACATCTGCTCAAAGCTTTTTCCGAAGCAGGCTTCAAAATCGGAAGTATCTACTCCGTAAACTGTACGGAGATGAAGCATTACATACTCACCGATACGATCATTCGGGCTTATATTATATTTTTCATCAATAATGTCATAATCACGGTCAGGACGTTCCATTGACTCTATGTATCTGTCTATATCCCTTTTGAAGGAAAAACGGCAACCGCCAAGATAAGAATGTGCGCCTGGTCCGAGGCCAAGATATTCTCCGCAGCTCCAGTATTTAATGTTGTGTCTACAGGCAAAACCCTCTTTCGCAAAATTACTGATCTCATACTGATCATATCCGTTGCGCCGGAGGTATGCAATAGATGAAAAATACATATTTGCCTCTTCATCCTCTCCAGGAAGAACAAGCTTTTCCTTCAGTTTGAAAAACGGAGTTTCCTCTTCAATTTTCAGTCCATAGAGAGAAATATGCTCCGGATCAAGCTCACATATTCTCTCCAAAGTGTCCTCAAGGCTTTCTCTTGTCTGATGCGGAATTCCATACATCAGATCGATATTTATGTTGTCAAAACCAGCCTTGCGTGCGGCATAAAAGCAATCCTCCGCTTCATCATAGCTGTGTATTCTTGTAAGAGCCTTCAGCTCTCTGCTGCAGGCAGACTGAACGCCGATGCTGAGACGGTTTATTCCGGCACGACGGTATTTTTTCAGATCTGAAACAGAAACAGTTGCAGGATTACATTCCATAGTAAATTCTGCCTTATCCGCCACCTTAAAATTCTCATAGATTCCGTCTATGATCGTACACATAGTCTTATACGGCATAACCGTCGGAGTACCGCCACCAATGAAAATACTGCTGATCTCCCTGTCCTTAAGAGAATCGGAATAATCCTCCATATGGAGAACAAGCGCATCGGCATACCGGTCAAAGTCCTCTCTCCCCGGCATAGAGTAAAAATCGCAGTAAGCGCATTTACTTTTGCAATAGGGAATATGAACATATAAACCAATCTGATTATTCATGATTATAACCATACCTTTCCCGGCATTTTTG
>CABPZV010000284.1 GCA_902462015.1 uncultured Eubacteriales bacterium
ATGGAAGGGATTGTTCCTTTATATTACGAAATGGCAAAGGCCGGCGCTGTTACGATTACACCAGAGGAAATCTTCAAAGGGCTTCGCGCCGCATGGACTGGCGGTAATATCGGTGTTATTAGTAATGATATTACGAAGATTTGGAACGGTGCGGATGTTGATATAGAAGCAATTAAAATCCTTTGTATGGAGAACAACTTTTGTATCGACTATGCCAAGACATTGTATAAGCCAACTCGACCAGATGAAATCAATGCTCGTCTTGCGAGAATTACAAGCATGAAAGCACCGCATTTTTTTATCCACGCTAAAAAGAAAACAAAATCTCAGGTTCAGCGAACGAACAATAGTGTTGTAAACCAGCTTGAACATATCGTCCCTAATAAGCGGATGTCTTTTGCCGCGAAGAATATTGGTGTCTTCAGATATCAGTATATGCTTAGTAATCCGATGAAACAGATTGAACTTTTATCACCTGTGACGGATTTGTATAATGATGTGGAAAAACAGTATCGTTATTCAATTAGCTTTTATGACGATGACTCGAACTTTGCGTATATTCGGGATAATATCTTGAAGCAATTCGATGAGCTTGGCCTTGAGCGTTTGGATGTTTGCGACATTCTTGTGAAATATCTATTTCATAGCAAGAATAGTCGTAGGAAAAATGTTTTTTGGATGTGCTTTGGCGATATCGTTCTGGAGAATCTCAAGCGAAATATTCCAGATGGCTCTATTCAGTGCAAAAAATGCGGAGAGCGTTTCGTTCCGCTTTCCCCGCAGCAGAAAGTGTGTACGAATTGCTCTGGATATCATCCACTCGGCAAAAAGAAATTGCGGTGTATTGATTGCGGAAAAGAGTTTGAGGTAGACGGCATCGTGAAGAACAAGAAACGCTGCAATGACTGTCAGGCTATCCATATTCGCAATTATGAGCGTGAGAAGAAACGACGTCAGCGGAGCGTCGCATGATGTTGTTAGGAATTAGCTAAACAGCACAAAATGTCCCCATGTTTTATTTTGAAGTCTGATAAAACGAAACACCCGTTGTTCAACGGAGTATTTGCCTATCAAATATGCCAAATAATGCTTGGCAAATATAACGAAATACCCGTTGTTCAACGGAGTATTTGCAACCAAAAAGAAAAAGACCTTTAAGGGAAGAAAACCGTATTTACTAATCTATTCGGGATTCTCCTGTCTATGGCTGCGGTGCGATATCCGCAGCCCAGACATCTTTTTTGAAAAGGAATGAAGACTTTATATGATTCCAGTAACTAAGGAAGAAGCGCGTATTCTCAGAGAATTGTATCCTGAGTACAAGGTGACGCGAACAATGATGCAGGATTCAAAGCGGCATCATTACTACGCAACAGAGAGTGAAGGAAATATGAGGGCGATTGCGAGTACAAACCATCTCGCCGCCGAAATTGTTGCACGGATTGATCGAGAGCGTGAGATTCGTCGCAAGCGAATCATTCAGCAGCGAGGAAAGCATAATGTCAATGGTGGTTAAAAGCGAAAGCTTTGAAAATGCCATAATTGACACCAGTGATATGACAATCACAGAATATGATACTGATTCCGTAAGAACATACAGCCTCTTAGAGCTGTTAAAACGCTGGGACGGCGTTGTTGGCGTTACTCTGACAATTCGCCGCAGTATTCAGTTGCCGCCAGATGATGGGAGGGATGAATATTGAATCCAAAATATAAACAGCTTGAAAATGAAGACAATTA
>CABPZV010000285.1 GCA_902462015.1 uncultured Eubacteriales bacterium
CTGCAACAGAAGAAGCGGTAGAAGTTTTCCAGTCGATCTTTGGACTTCCGGTAACCGGAGTCGTTGATTATTCCACATGGTATAAGATCTCGGAAATATATGTTGCCGTTACGAGGATCGCAGAATTGTATTGAGCAGATTGATATGAAAACGGACAGGAAAATGAATAGTTAAATAGTAAAAAGAAAACTGCCACAAATGTTGTGACAGTTTTTTTAATCATTTCCTGTTTCACTATCTTAATCCTAATAAAAAATCGAAATTTATATATTATGAGAAAGGTACGTTGAAAAGTTGCTGATTAATTAGGTAGTAAATTATTTTACTACAGTTACGTTGGTTGCCTGTGGTCCTTTTGCTCCGTCAACTACTTCAAACTCAACAGCAGCACCTTCTTCTAAAGATTTGAAGCCGTCCATGTTAAGTCCTGAGTAATGAACGAATACATCGTTACCGGATTCGTCAGAGATGAAGCCGTAACCTTTCTGATTGTTGAACCATTTTACTGTACCTTTGTTCATTATAGTACCTCCAAAAAAATAAATAATCTATGTTGCCGTGCAACATAAAATCAATATAGCACAAGGAGTTTGAAAAGTAAAGCAAATCTATGAAAGTTCTTCATAAGATATTTCGTTTTTTCGCAGAAATCTTTGGATCATTGCATCCCATTCGTGGTCAAGTGTATGGGTAGTTGAAAAAGCTGCATAAGAGATACCTGTCGTTAAAAGAAGCTGTCCATTCTGAAAGGTGATATTTATAAGGATACCTTTGATATCATTTGGGGTAAAACCGCTTGCAGAACGTGCAAGCGTATTTGCCATATTTTCAGGGGAAAGCATTAAAATGAATTTAAAAGAAACCGGTGTGTGCTTTCCTCGGATAAGCTGGTAACAGATAGGACGCAGCCTTGCATAGGGAAGTATTTTGCAATCGGCAAGTCCCTCATCTTCTAATTCTTCAGCAGAATAAAAAGAGGCATTGAAATGTCCGTCGATTGTAAAAGCGGCATCTTTTGTGACCGTTGCTTCTGCTAAAAGAAAGTGGTCAAATACTTCTGTGCAGAGAAGCTGGTTCATAAAAGCTTTTTTATCTGTAAGTTTTAATGCTATCATAAAAAACCTCATTTCAGAATTGTACAGTCATAATTTGTTGTGTGAACGTAACTATTCAGAACCCCTCTCATATATTCGCAAAACCGCACGATAAATCGTGCTTTACCGCTGCTTTGCAGCTATTTTGTTCATATATGGGGCGGTGACTCTATTCGAGCCACCTTACGAATCATAAAAACTGCTACTTACATGCAAGCATGACGTATCAATTTTTATGATTCTAAGGGGTTCTGAATAGTTACCTTTGTTTTAAGCTATTATAAGCTATAATGGTATGAAACAAATAACCAGTTGATGAAAATTTGACCATGCCAGTTTAAACGTGGGGAAAAGAATCCTCATTTTATATAAGATCCATAAAATGAGGAGTGCCCCGGTATCCGAAGACACCGAGGCTATTATGAAAAAATTTATCAATATAAACATGAAAATAACTAAGAAAAGTTTTCCTTTAAACAAATATTATTGTAGCAATTATATATGAATAAAATATGAACAAAATAAAAAATATTGTGAAAATAACAGAAAATATATGGTATACAAGGTGCGGTTTGTGTAATATCACGAAAAAGTGGACGGCAGAAATATTACATCTGCTTC
>CABPZV010000286.1 GCA_902462015.1 uncultured Eubacteriales bacterium
CACGGCGGCTTGGTACAGGCCATACGCCCCAGCGTCCTGCATCTGATGCGGGGCCAGCTTTATAACATCTGCGGAAAGCGGATATTTACCATGGGCGGCGCCAGCAGCCACGATATCCGAGACGGCATTCTGGAACCGGATGATCCGGACTATGAGCGAAAGCTGCGGCAGCTCAACGCCGCAGGAGCGTTGTTCCGTGTCAACCACAGGTCATGGTGGAAAGAGGAACTGCCCAGCGTGGATGAATACGAAACCGCAAGGAAAACGCTGAATCAGGCAGGGTGGGATGTAGATTACATCATTACCCATTGCTGCCCCAGCAGTGTCCAAGATGCTTTCAGCGGAGGATTGTACCGGCGAGATGCACTGGCAGACTTTTTCGATGAGATTCGGGAATGCTGCAAATTCCAATACTGGTTCTTCGGGCATTACCATGAGAACATAGTGGTACAGAAACGATTCGTCATGCTATATGAGCAAATGCTTCGGCTGAAATGCTGAGATAAGGAATAGGGGCGTACTGACATATCGCTCAGTACGCCCCTATTCCTTATCTCATTGCGTGCAGTAGTGGACAGGAATTAAAAGGCGGTGTATAATTTTAATAATGTTGGTTGGTTCTACAACACAAATGATTGCCGGCTAAACACACGGAGAATGGCAATTAGGGATGGTGATGTTATTGCCTTGTGCTTTGTGTAAGAAAAATGTGCCATTGATGCAGAGCCATATTTTTCCGAAACTGATTTATAAGAGAATTAGGTCTCATCCAAAATCAAGATTTCGTAGTTTAGATAACTTTTCAAAAGCCATGCAAGATGGTGAAAAAAGGCCAATGTTATGTCACGACTGTGAAGAACGCTTTAGTGCGTTTGAATCAAAGTTTGCGACGCTTTTCCTTGATCCGTATTTAGAATCTGAAAAGCTGAAGAACCTCCATTCAACATGGGTGAACTATTACTTTTTATCTGTTGCATGGCGAGTACTTTGGGATGATTTGTATCGCATGAAGTCACATTGTGAACACTTCTCCAGACATATTTTTGAAGAGTATTGCGATGAATTGGGGAAATGCTTACTTGCGTTCAAAGATGGCGCAAACTCCAAAATTCCAAAACAATTTAAGACCAGAGTATACAAACTCAATCGACTGATTAAGCAATCGGAGGTAAATGAACTTGCCAAAGGATGCATTTTTGGATACTCTGTGTTCTTGGCAAAAAGTCATTCTTTCTCGGTGATTGTGTACTACGCTGGGTTGGTGTTTGTAACAGATTATATTCCAGATAAGCGGCGGTATATTTTTCTGGGTGGAAAACCCACTTTGTTTAAGACACGATGCAAGAAAAAGGAAGTAACCGAAGAACTAAAAATCCAGTTTTGCGAAATGGCACAGCAGTACAAAAAAGTTATGACTCCAGATATGAGAAAGAAAATTTCAGAGCGATACAACAAATGATGTGCAAAGGGCATCTTTTCTGTCGACACACGACAAGTAAAAACCCTGTAGTTTCAATGGCTACAGGGTTTTTCTTTTGCCTTTAAGGAATGGTTTTCCCTTTAGTTTTCCCTTATGAGAGTGAAAAGAACTCATTTTTCACCACCAGACACGCTTTTAATGAAGTTATCCA
>CABPZV010000287.1 GCA_902462015.1 uncultured Eubacteriales bacterium
CAGTATTCTGCCTGTCAGACTTTCACCGATACATTTATAAATCCAGTCAGTAAAACGCGAAAGCACGCCTATTATTAGACTTCCGGAAAAAAGCTTTATAAATTTCTCTTTTTTCGTCAGTTTAGCTTCATGATTAATAGCAATCACCCGTCCCTTCTCTGTCTCTGCATCTTACTTATTCAAACCTGATCATCTTTAATCCGGCAATTTAATCATTCTCTGCCCCTTTAAACGAAACATGAAGGGCCTTAAGTGAAATTATATATATAGCAGCCGCCGGAATAAATGTTACTACACATATAATCAAATTGTATATCATATCGCTACTGTATGGATTGAGCTCTCCTGCAAAATTTGAGATAATCCAAAGAACTCCCCAAACTACAGCCGCACAAAGCAAAGTGCAAATCAGAAGCTTAAATGCCTGTAAGCCGAAATTTGCATTGAAAAGTCCCTTAATTCTTCGTACCGCTCCTGCGACAATAACCGCCGCCGCTGCATAATAACCAATGACTGTAGCTACCGCAACCGAATTTACGCCCCAAAGCTCTATAATCCCGGATTCTACAAACAAAAACGAGACAGCAACATCAACAGTTATACCTAAAATTGCCGCCTTCATAGGAACCTTTCCAAGATTTTTAGAATAAAACACACGGCTGCCGAGCTCCATAACGGCAAAAGCTGGCATAGCTGCAATTAATATTCTGAATGCACCTGCGGAACCGCATGCACCGGCAGCTGTAAATTCACCTCTCATATATAGCGCCGCTATGATCTGCGGAGAAAGAAACATCACAAATACCATAAACGGCAGCACCAGTGCAAATACCGAAAGCACTCCACTTCTTACAGTTCTGTTAAACGCTTTATCGTCTCCTGATGAGGAAAGCCGCGAAAGCTCCGGAAATGCATAATTGCATATAGAATATGTGAGTGTACCTGCAAACATAGTAAATGCCGTATTGGCATAATCATAAATTGTCACAGCACCGTCAACAGAAACAAAAGAGGTAAAAAACATCGCGGAAAGCAATGCCGCCGGAATAAACCAGGAACCGATCATAATCGAAGGAGCAAGCCTTATAGCCTTTTTCATCTCAGGCGTTCTGAGATTTAAAATAGGCTTGTACTTGAATCCTCTCTTCAACAAAGGAATCAGCAATGTGAGAAGCTGAAGAAACCATCCTACAAGATAGGCAACCGCCAATCCGTAAATCCTGTTTTCGCCGAGAAGCCCGTCAAAAAACAAAAAATAAATAATGACGGCAGCATTGTACAGCGCCGAGATCATCGCAGGAAGAAGGTATTCTCCTCTTGACTGCATTACACCGGTAAGAGTGTACGCAGTTCCTGTGAAAATAATCATCGGAAACATGATACGCATGAGTCTGACGGTAAGAGCCTTAGTCTCAGCGTCGAGTCCCAAAACTCCGACTATCACGTCTGCAAATACTATGCCAAGAAATGCAAAAATACCGGCTCCGAGCAGTACAAGATTGAAAAAACTGCACGCAAAATCGTCCGCCTCTTCTGAAATACTTCCGTCCTCACGCCGTTTAAAACTGTTATAAACTGGAATAAAACATCCTGAAATCGCAGTGGCAAATAAGAGGTCGAAAAAGGTA
>CABPZV010000288.1 GCA_902462015.1 uncultured Eubacteriales bacterium
TAGAAGATACAATCTCCTTTTGAATGGTTGCCACGCCATTTGACGAGGCAAACCAATTATTGAATAAGAGTGCCTTTGAAAAAGGTATTTATTTTTTTCATTCAGTTAGCCTTGGCTAACTCACAGCGGTAAGATCCATTATTAAAATGTCTTATATAAGAGTTTCAGTTATTTTCTTAATTAAAGGAGTTTTTATGAGTGTAGTAATAATAGGCGGAAACGAATGTATGGTACGTCAGTACAAGGATATTTGCAGTATGTACAAATGTAAGGCAAAGATATATCCAAAGATGACAAGCGGACTGAAAAATATTGGTTCACCTGATTTGCTTGTACTCTTTACAAATACTGTTTCACATAAAATGGTACGCTGCGCTTTAAGCGAGACAAAGGGTCTGAATACAAAAATCGCCCGTTCTCACAGCAGCTCCATGGCAGCTCTTAAGAGCATCCTGGAGGAACATACGGCATAACAGGAAGTACAGCGTATTACATAAAAACATGGCGTCAATATATTTTTACGTCAGAAAGGCACGATTACCCATATGTCAGAAGAACTGATTATCAGACACTGTTCTCCTACACTTGCAGGAATAAAAACCGGAAATATGTTTGTTTGTTCTTACTCAAGCATAAATGAAATGCGCAGCGCGGTCAGATATTGGAACAGATTGCTTACAAAAAAAGGTTTGCGTATTTTGCCCTTACAGTTTCATAACAACCGGGCAATGATTTACATATACCGTCCGGCACAGCTCTCCCGTGATTTGCAGGATAAATCGGCCTGCAGACTGCTCCGAGAAAGAGGATATGGCATGAAAACGCCGGAGCGCTGTATTGTACAGCTTATGAGGCGTATCAGCGAATGTAAAGAGTTTCCTCACGAAATCGGACTTTTTCTCGGCTATCCTCCGGAAGATGTCTGCGGCTTTATCGAAGGAAAAAAGCAAAACTGTAAATTCAGCGGTTGCTGGAAGGTTTATGGAGATGCAGAAAAAGCGCAAAAAATATTTGCAAAATATAAAAAATGTACAAATGCTTACTATAAGCAATATACAAAAGGAAAGTCTGTCGAACGGCTTACAGTTGCCGGTTGATATACATTATTTTAAAGAAAGGTTAGTATAAATCTGAAAGAAATATTTCAGGTTCTGTACGAAAGGTATGGTAATAACAATGAGTAAGGTAGCAATAGTTTATTGGAGCGGAACCGGAAACACCGAAGCAATGGCGTCAGCTGTTACGGAAGGAGTAAAGAATGCCGGAGCAGATGCGGTTATGCTAACCGCTGCCGAATTTGACGCTTCAATGATGGATTCCTTCGAAGCCGTCGCTTTCGGTTGTCCGTCAATGGGCTCCGAAGAATTAGAGGAAAGCGAGTTTGCTCCAATGTTTCAGAGCTGCGAAGAAAAGCTCAAAGACAAAAAGATCGCTTTGTTTGGCTCCTACGGCTGGGGAGATGGAGAATGGATGCGAAATTGGGAGGAAACCTGTATAAATGACGGTGCGTCACTTGCATGCGATTCTGTTATTTGCAACGAAGCTCCCGACGATGATGCGATAACCGCTTGCAAGGCTCTCGGTAAAGCTCTTGCTTAA
>CABPZV010000289.1 GCA_902462015.1 uncultured Eubacteriales bacterium
AGCATCATAGAGTAGAATAGGAACACAATCGGCGGTGCGTATTGCGATTCCATATTTATCATTTGAATATGAAAAAGAATCCGCAGAGATTACAAAACCGTCACAATAATGAGGTATGGTTATGTTATAATCGTTTATATATACAATGTCAGCAGAATGAATTTGTTTTTCTGCCTGAATTATTTCAAAGGGAAGCAAAGATGTATCCGATTTTTTTGTGGTAAAAAAATGATTTGTTTTTATATTGTCTGCTTTATATAGAGCATTCTCCGATGAAAATGTAAAAGCGTTTTTATAGTCGGTAAAACTCATATTATTCTCCGTTCCTGCTGTTAAATAAAATTTCTAAACTTCTCTGAATGAAAATCTTAGAAAGCAAGTGATGATTTTTTTGTCTGACTTATCTAAAACCGAATATCATAGTATATTTTAAGTTAAATATATTTAGTTGTCAATCAAAAATAAAAATAATTCATAATATTTTAGTGTTTTAACACGATAAAGCGTTGACAAATTGTTCTGAATGAGTTATAATATATTTACTATTTTTAAAATAAGTTTATACTATGCTAAAGGAGTATTTACAATGAAGTTTACCTTCAAACGTGTATGTTCATTTTTTATTGCGACTGTACTTTTAATTTGCAGCATTTCATTAATATCCTGCGGTAAGAAAGGGTCGGGCTACATAGTTCTCGATGAAAATTTCGGCGCGGAAAATTATGCTATAGGATTTCGTCGTGACGACAATGCTCTGACCTTAAAGATTCAGGAAATTCTTGACGCTATGATATCAGACGGTTCCGCAGGAGAAATAGCGAAAAAATGGTTTGGTTCTGATGTCATGCTGCGCGGAGTTGATTTTCCGCGTGAGATAACAGAAACTGAGGGAGATACATCACTGCAGTATGTTCTCGATAAGGGAGAGCTGGTTCTCGGTCTTGATGAAACCTTTCCACCGATGGGATTCCGTGATGAGAACGGGGAAATCGTAGGATTTGATATCGACCTTGCAAAAGAGGTGTGCAAACGTCTTGGCGTTGAGCTTAAATTGCAGCCGATTTCATGGAAAGCAAAGGAAATGGAGCTGTCAACGAAAAAGATTGACTGTATTTGGAATGGTATGTCGGTCGACGATGATCGGATTGAAGGCTTTAATTTGTCCAAGCCCTATATTGCCAATAAGCAGATTATAATAACGTCGGAAAATTCGGGAATTAAAACAAAGGCCGATCTTGCAGGCAAAACGGTGGGAGCTCAGGAAGGCTCTTCCGCACTCGGTGCAATTAAGGCAGATGCAGAAACATTCAATTCCTTTGCAAATCTCAGCGAATATGAAAGCAATGATGAAGCTTATCTTGATCTTAAGGCCGGAAGAATAGACGCGCTGGTCGTTGATGAGGTATACGGCCGTTATATGCTTGAACAGGATAGTTAAGATATAAATAGATATCTATACAAAAACCGGCATTTGGATTTTTCAGGTGCCGGTTTATTAAGCAAGCTAAAAAAGATAAATATATAGTATGAGATGTATATTGTTTAACAATCAGCTTTTCTGAACTCGTAATGTTTTTGCTGTATGTAA
>CABPZV010000290.1 GCA_902462015.1 uncultured Eubacteriales bacterium
ATGCATCGCTTGCTGCTGTCAACTTGGCCAAAGCGGCATGCAAGAGGCTCGGAATAGCCTATTCCATATCCTCTTGCAAGTCATTCATACACAATGCTTATATGCTTGAACGATTTATTTGCGTGTTCGGGATTAAACCGGACATGCAAGTTATTGACAAACTTTTCAAAGAACTCATTTTATTTACTGCCATAGCCGCTTAGGCTTGGCGATTTTTTAACGAACTATTGCATAATAAATAGAATTTAATTAATAATGTTATGTCTTTATTACCATTTTTAGTAATTTTCAACACCACAAAAGTAGGCTTTCACTCTATAAAAGAGGTTGAAAATTTACCGAAAAAGCTCTCTCAATATCAGAGAAAGCACTTTTTTCATTATTCCGGCAATGCGAGCCATTCAAAACAGGATTTCTCTATAAGGGCGGATAGTATTCAATCAATTTCTTCCTTGTTCTATGTATTCTTTCGGTGTCATGCCATACTTCTTCTTAAAACAAGTACTGAAGTATTTCGAGTCGTTGAAACCCACCGCAAAGGCAAGATCGCTTATCCTTATTTTACCTTGCTCATCCATCAGTTTACATGCAGCAGTCAGCCGGACATTCTGCACAAATGCCGAAGGGGTCAACCCCGTCAGTGACTTCAATTTCTCGGTAAGTACACTCCGTGAAGTGCCCATTTCGCTGACAAACTCCGCTTGGTCGAAATCGGCATCACTCAGACGGGCATTCACACAGTCAATCGCTCGCTGGAGGAATGTTTCGTCCAACGAAGTATACTCCAGTTTGCCGACTTCAAAAACTATCTGTTTCCGAAAATCCGCCCCTTTACGTTCCTGCCTTTTCAGGCAATTCATTATCTGGGCATAAAGCAGAGAGAAATTACACGGTTTGCTGATGTATCCGTCGGCCCCCGAGTTATATCCCTCTATCTGGCTCTCTTCGGCACGTTTTGCGGTCAGCAGGATGACGGGTATATGGCTATATTCAAATTTAGTCTTCATATACCGGCACAACTCGATACCGTCCATATCGGGCATCATAATATCGGAAACCACCAAATCGATACCTCCTTCTTCCAATACCTTCAGTGCATGCCTGCCGTCCATAGCAGTCTTCACCCGAAAACAGTTGGACAGCAAATTAGAAAAGAGCATACATAGTTCTTCGTTGTCGTCGACAATTAGTATTGTATAATCCGATCGCAACAGAGATTCCATTTTTTTATCCGGATCACTCATCGTTTCATCTATATAAATAGGAACCGGAAAAGCGGTCTGCGTTTGCGCTGCTATCGTTTCATTGATTTCTCCTTGCTGGTAAGCCTCTCTATGAATCGGCAAAAGGATACGGAAACAATTGCCGATCTCTTCGTTGCTGAATACCTGAATTGTTCCCCGATGAATAGTTATCAAATCCTTTACCAGCGACAAGCCTATTCCCGTACCTATTGTATTGTGCTTCCGGTAATCCCCCTCATAAAAACGCTTAAACAATCCATCCATCGTTTTCTGCGTCATCAGTTCTCCGGTATTGGCTATATCCACCTGCAA
>CABPZV010000291.1 GCA_902462015.1 uncultured Eubacteriales bacterium
TAAAAGAACAAAATATGTTATACGCAGAGCATTTGAAGAATTGATATCTGAAAAGGATGTAAATGATATAACAATTACAGAAATTGCGTCTGCTGCAAATATAAACAGGAAAACCTTTTATGCGCATTATGACGGAATATATAAGTTGATTGAAGAAATTGAAAATGAAATTGCCGAAGAATTTGATTTGTCAATTTCTAAAATTGACTTGATAAATGATCCTCACGGAATATATAATGTATTTCGTATAATGACGGATATAATCAATAAAAATGTTAATTTTTATGCCGGCCTTTTGGATTCCGGACACAATAATATGGTACGAGAAAAGCTTATAAATCTGCTTAAACAGCGAGTTAGGGCTTCTCTTGCTTTAAATTCAGATATTGAAGATAGCAGCCTTGATATTGCGCTTGATTATGTTCTGGCCGGAACAATAGAGGTATACGGAAAATGGTTCAAGAATGGCAAAAATATATCGATTGAACGGCTCTCCGAGGCTGTAAAAAAAATCACAGAGCTTGGCTTAAACGGACTTTTGAATCAGGAAGACTAATTGCTAAATTAATCTGATTTAAAAACTTTAATAGATCATTATATATGAGATTTAAAGAACGTTTTGACTGACCTTTGGTGTCATACCGGTGAATTATTTTTGTGAATATACTTTTTCACATGACATATTTTTAATACGGAAAGGCTGTTTATATGAATTTGTTTATTACAATACTCGTGACGTTTTTTGCCGGTATGGGAGCCGGACTTGGTACAGGGTTCGCCGGAATGAGTGCTGCGGCTGTCATTTCTCCGATGCTTATTACCTTTTTGCACATAGATCCGTATGTTGCGGTCGGAATTGCGCTTTCTTCCGATGTGCTTGCAAGTGCGGTTTCAGCCTATACTTATGGAAAAAATAAAAATATTGATATACGCAACGGTTTGGTCATGATGATTAGCGTACTTATATTTACCGTTGTCGGAAGTTATGTTTCAAGTCTTGTTCCGTCGGTAACGATGGGAAGCTTTTCGACCGTCATGACTCTTCTGCTTGGCATAAAATTTATTGTCCGTCCCGTTATGACAACTAAAGAGGTAATGGACAAAATAAGTCCAAAAAAGAGAGCCGTACAATCAGTACTATGCGGCGCGTTAATTGGATTTATTTGCGGTTTTGTAGGCGCCGGAGGCGGAATGATGATGCTTTTGATTTTGACAAGCGTTCTTGGATACGAGCTTAAAACTGCAGTTGGCACTTCGGTTTTCATTATGTCATTTACAGCGTTTACGGGAGCGATATCGCATTTTGCCATCGGAAATTTGCCGGATATTACTGTAACGGCGCTTTGTATATGCTTTACTTTAATCTGGGCACAGATCGCAGCCCGTTATGCAAATAAGGCAAAACCTGCAACTCTGAACAGAGCCGTCGGAATTGTACTCGTTCTTCTCGGAGCGGTAATTTTTGTTTTCTCATTATAACTTAGGCAAGATGTCCCGCCATTAGGGCGGCAGCCTTAATGGCGATCGCTTTTCAGGCGGCGGGTTACATTCA